>NZ_JBFAMU010000168.1:0-9827 GCF_040656655.1 Micromonospora sp. NPDC049799 | reverse complement strand
CGGCCAGGACCAGCGCGGCGACGGTCACCGCGACCACGGCCGCGGCCAGCACCACCAGCGGGACCCGCCGGTCGTCGTGGTAGGGCCGGGTCAGGGCGAGCAGGCCGTACGGGGACAGCCACCGGAGCCACCCCAGCGCGGCCACCCCGTCACCGACCATGCGGGCCAGCAGGCCGAGGCCGAGCACCGCCACGGTGGCGCCGCTGGCACCGGCCCGGGTGGGGAACACCTGGGCGGCCAGGGCCGCCACCGCGACGGCGAACATGCCGACCAGGGCGAGGCCACCGCCGTGCAGGACCGCCCCGACCGGCGGTGTGCCGACGGCGAGGAGCGCCCCGGTCACCCCGGCCGCGATGGCCGCCATGGCCACCACCAGGACGATCAGGTGCCGGCGTACCACTGCCGAGAGCCCGAGCGGTCCGGCAAGCACCAGGTCCCACCGGCCCGCGTCCTCCTCGCCGCGAGTGATCCGGGTGGCCGCGAGCAACCCCCACACCGACACCAGGACCGCGAGAGCGGCACCGGTCCGCCAGACGGTGAAGCCTCCCGGGGTGTCGAGGGCGACCGGCTCGCCGAACAGGGTGCGGACGGCCGGGTTCTCGGCCAGGGCGGCCAGCGCGGCGGCGTCGAGGGCGTCACCGACGGTGCGCTCGTACGTGACCGCGACCAGGGCGGACATGCCGGCGGCCACGGCGAACACGATCAGCGCGCCGCGGCGGACCTGCCGGAGGGCGAGCCGGCTCACCGCGTACGCGGCGCTCACCGGTCCGTCTCCCCGTAGTAGTCGAGGAAGATCTCCTCCAGCGTGGGTTCCCGCACGGTCAGGGCGGTGACGTCGGCCGCCGCGAGGGCCCGCAGGGCCGGCCCGGGCGACCCGGTGAACGTGAACCGCAGCGTGGACCCACCCTCGCGCACCACGTCCTCGACTCCCGCGACGCCGTCCAGGTCGGGCCCTTCTCCGGTGTGCCGGACCAGCACCTCGGCGCGGTGCAGCCGACGCAGGTCGGGCACGGTGGCGACGTCGACCAGCCGGCCGGCGCGCAGGATGCCCACCCGGTCGCACACGGCCTCCACCTCGGCCAGTTGGTGCGAGGACAGGAACACCGTGCGTCCGTCGTCCCGTGCCTCGGCGACCGCGCGACGGAACTCTCTCTCCATCAGCGGGTCCAGCCCACTGGTGGGCTCGTCGAACACCAGCAGCGGGGCGCGGGTGGCGAAGGCAGCGACGAGCGCCACCTTCTGCCGGTTGCCGGTCGAATACGTCCGGGCCGGCTTGGACAGGTCGAGGTCGAACCGCCGCACGAGTTCGTCGCGGTAGGCGCGGTCGACACCCGGGCCGGTGGCGGCGAGCAGGTCGAGGGTTTCGGCGCCGGTGAGTTGGGGCCAGAGCGCTACGTCGGCCGGCACGTACGCCAGCAGCCGGTGCGCCCGGGCCACGTCGCCGGCGTCCACGTCGAAGATCCGGGCCCGGCCCGCGGTCGGGCGGGACAGCCCGAGCAGCAACCGGATGGTGGTGGACTTGCCGGCCCCGTTGGGCCCGAGGAAGCCGAAGACCTCACCGCCGGCGACGGTGAGGTCCAGGTCGTCGAGCGCGACGAGCCGCCCGTAGCGCTTGGTGAGGTGCTCGGTGTGGATGGCGGGTGGCTGCACGGCGGCCTCCGGTCGGCAGGGGTCGAGGACCGCCGACCAGACTTCCCGGCACACCGTGGACACCGTAGCGGGCGGCGTCAAGCCCACCGGCAGCCGTGCGGCTCCCTACTCCGTCGCGGCGAACCGCTCGACGTTGTCGACCGGCCCGACGACCAGAATGAGGTCCCCGTAGCCGAGCACGGTCTCCGGGGTCGCGTGTGTGAAACCCGGCCGCCGACCGCCGATCCCCGCCTCGGGTTTCACCGCGACCACGGTGACCCCCCACGTGCTGCGCAGCTTGGACTCGCGCAGCGGCATCCCGACGACGTCGCGCGGCGGCTTGGTCTTGATGACGGCGAAGTCCGCGTCGACCTCGACGTAGTCGAGAATCCGACCCGAAAGCAGATGGGCGATGCGTTCACCCATGTCGTGCTCGGGCGCGACGACGTGGTGGGCGCCCACCCGGGCGAGGATCTTGCCGTGCTGCGCGTCGATGGCCTTGGCCCAGATGTCGGGAATTCCCATCTCGGACAGGAGGGACGTGGTGAGGATGCTCGCCTGGATGTCCGTACCGATGGCCACCACCGCCCGATGGAACTCCGCCACGCCGAGCTGTCGGAGCGCCTCGACGTCCGTGGAGTCCGCGGTGACCACATGGGGAAGCTGCCCGACCAGCGCCTGGACGATCTTCGGACGGTTGTCGACACCGAGGACCTCGGTGCCCCGTCGGACCAGTTCCATGGCGAGGGCCGTGCCGAAACGACCGAGCCCGACCACGACCACCGGTTCGGTGCGTACCTCAGCCAACGATCGTCCTCTCCTCGGGGAGTTCGTACCGGCGGTCCCGGTCCCGCAGCGCCAGCGCCGACGCGAGGGTCAACGGGCCGATTCGGCCAGCGAACATCAACACGACCAGCAGGAGGTCCGCCTCCGGAGGAAGGCTACCGGTGATGCCGGTGGAGAGGCCCACCGTGGCGAACGCGGAGACCACCTCGAACAGGACCACGTCGAGCCGGTAGGGCGTGATGGCCAGCAGCAGGAAGGTGCCGACGATCACCGCCCCGACACTGAGCAGGGCGACGGCCAGGGCCTGGCGTTGGTTGGTGGCCGGGATCCGCCGGCGGCCCACGTTGACGTGCGTCTCACCGCGCATCTCGGACCAGAGCACGAAGGCGAGCAGACCGAACGTCGTGACCTTGATGCCCCCGGCGGTGCCGGCGCTACCACCACCGATGAACATCAGCACGTCGCTGGCGAGCAGGCTCTCCGGCCGCAGCGAGCCGATGTCGACACTGTTGAAACCGGCGGTACGGGTCATCGTCGCGGCGAAGAAGCCAGCGAGCAGCTTCTCCGCCCCGGTGAGCGGCCCGAACGTCCGGGGGTTGGAGAACTCGGCGAGGGTGAGCACGGCCGTGCCCAGCACCAGCAGGGCGACGGTCAGAACAAGGGTGATCCGGGTCAGTACCGACCACGTCGACGGACGCCGCCAGTTGCGGGCCAGCTCGAACACCACCGGGAATCCGAGCCCGCCGAGGATCACCGCCGCGGCAATGGTCAGGGTGATCCACGGATCGGTGACGTAGCCGACGAGGCTGTCGGCTCGAGTGGAGAAGCCCGCGTTGTTGAAAGCCGAGACCGCGTGGAACACGCCGTCGTACAGGGCGGAACCGAACGGCTCGTCGTAGGCGGTGCTGAACCGGACAGTGAGCACGACCGCGACGAGGGCTTCGCTGACGAGACTGAACAGGACGATCCGACGCAGGACGCCGCGGAGATCACCGAGACCGACGCTCTTGGTCTCCGCCTGGGCGAGGAACCGGGCCCGCAGCCCGATCCGGCGGAACAGCAACACCGTGAACAGGGTCGCCAGCGTCATGATCCCGAGCCCGCCGGCCTGGATCAGCAACAGGATCACCGCCTGGCCGAAGCCCGACCAGTAGCTGCCGGTGTCCACCGTCACCAGGCCCGTCACGCACACCGCCGACGTCGCGGTGAAGAGCGCGTCCATCAGCACCGCACGCTCGCCGGTCCGGGTTGCCAGGGGCAGCGAGAGCAGACCAGTTCCCACCGTCACCGCCAGGGCGAACCCGATGGCGATCACCTGGGCCGGGTGACGGAACCGGTCCGTACGCCGCCGCCACGTGGGACGGCGGGTCAGTGACGGCACGGCCGGGGTGTGGCCGCAGTCGGACCCGACCGGTCAGGGTCCCGGCGGCCGGCCGGTTGCCTCGGAGGGCTCACGATCGACACGCAGTGCATGATCGCACGGCACCCCTGGCGTCGAGCATCGCCGCCCCGGCCCGGCGCTCGCCGAGCCTTGAGGTGCATGGTCAGGCGCCGGAGGTGACCCGGTAGGCGTCGAAGACGCCGTCGACCTTGCGGACCGTGGCCAGCAGGTGACCCAGGTGCTTCGGGTCGGCCATCTCGAAGCTGAACCGGCTCACCGCCACCCGGTCCCGGGTGGTGGTGACGGTGGCGGAGAGGATGTTGACCCGCTCGTCGGAGAGCACCCGGGTGACGTCGGCCAGCAGCTTGTGCCGGTCGAGCGCCTCCACCTGGATGGCGACCAGGAACGTCGAGGCGGAGGTCAGCTTCCAGCTCACCTCGACGACCCGCTCGTTCTGGGCGCGCAGGTCCTCGGCGTTGGCGCAGTCGTCCCGGTGCACGCTCACCCCGCCGGAGCGGGTGACGAACCCGAACACCGAGTCCGGTGGGACCGGCGTGCAGCACCGGGCCAGCTTGATCCAGACGTCGCTGACCCCCCGCACGACCACACCCGGGTCGGCACTGCTCTGGCGGCTGCGCGGTGGCCGGGTGGCGACGGCGGTCTCGGCGATGTCCTCCGCCGCGCCCTCCTCGCCGCCGTACGTGGCCATCAGCTTCTGCACCACGGACTGCGCGGAGACCTGGCTGTCGCCGACCGCCGCGTACAGCGACGCCACGTCGGCCAGGTGCAGGTCCCGGGCGATCGCCATCAGGTTGTCGGAGGTCAGCATCCGCTGCAGGGGCATGCCCTGCTTGCGCATCGCCTTGACGATCGCGTCCTTGCCGGCCTCGATCGCCTCCTCGCGCCGCTCCTTGTTGAAGTACTGACGGATTTTGGTGCGGGCACGCGGGCTCTTGACGAAGCCCAGCCAGTCCTGCGTGGGGCCGGCCGTGTCCGACTTCGACGTGAAGATCTCGATCACGTCGCCGTTGGACAGCGTCGACTCCAGCGGCACCAGCTTGCCGTTGACGCGCGCGCCGATGCACTTGTGCCCCACCTCGGTGTGCACCGCGTACGCGAAGTCCACCGGCGTCGACCCGGTCGGCAGCGGGATGACGTCACCCTTCGGGGTGAAGACGTACACCTCCTGGCTGGACAGGTCGAAGCGCAGCGCGTCGAGGAACTCGCTCGGGTCCGCCGCCTCGCGCTGCCAGTCCAGCAGCTGCCGCAGCCACGTCATCTCGTCGATGTGCGCGGGCGGGCCGACGATCTGGGTGCCCTTGTGCTCCTTGTACTTCCAGTGCGCGGCGATGCCGAACTCGGCGGTACGGTGCATCGCGTACGTGCGGATCTGCATCTCCACCGGCTTGCCGGTGGGCCCGATGACCGTCGTGTGCAGCGACTGGTACATGTTGAACTTGGGCATCGCGATGTAGTCCTTGAACCGGCCCGGCACCGGCTGCCAGTTGGCGTGGATGACACCCAGCGCCGCGTAGCAGTCCCGCACCGTGTCGACCAGGATCCGCACCCCGACCAGGTCGTAGATATCGTTGAAGTCGCGACCCCGCACGATCATCTTCTGGTAGATCGAGTAGAGGTGCTTCGGCCGGCCGGTCGTCTCCGCCTTGATCTTGGCGGCCTTCAGGTCGGTCGAGACCTTCTGGGTCACCTGGCGCAGCAGCGCCTCGCGCTGCGGCTGGTGCTCCCCGATCAGTCGGTTGATCTCCTCGTAGCGCTTCGGGAACAGCGTCCCGAAGGCGAGGTCCTCCAACTCCCACTTGATCGTGTTCATACCCAGCCGGTGGGCCAGCGGAGCCAGGATCTCCAGCGTCTCCTTCGCCTTCTGCTCCTGCTTCGGGCGGGGCAGGAAGGTCAGGGTGCGCATGTTGTGCAGCCGGTCGGCGAGCTTGATCACCAGGACCCGGGGATCCTTCGCCATCGCCACGACCATCTTGCGGATGGTCTCCGCCTTGGCCGCGTCGCCCAGCTTGACCTTGTCCAGCTTCGTGACGCCGTCGACCAGCAGGGCCACCTCGCCGCCGAAGTCGGCACGCATCTGGTCGAGCGTGTACTCGGTGTCCTCGATCGTGTCGTGCAGCAGCGCCGCGACCAGCGTGGTCGTGTCCATCCCCAGGTTGCCCAGGATGGTGGCCACCGCGAGGGGGTGGGTGATGTACGGGTCGCCGGACTTGCGGTACTGACCGGAGTGCCAGCGGGCGGCCGTGTCGAAGGCACGCTGGAGCAGCCGCGCGTCGGCCTTGGGATGGGCGTCGCGGTGGGTCGCGATCAGCGGTTCGAGCACCTCGCTGACCTGGGAGGTCTGCCAGGGCGCGTTGAACCGTGCCAGCCGCGCCCGAACCCGACGGCCGGTGGGCGCGTTGGACAGGGCGAAACCACCGCTCGGCGAGGGGTCGACGGACAGGTCGGCGGGGACCCCGGTCGCGACCGGGGTGCCGTCGGGAACACCGACGGTGCGGGTGACGCCGGCGGCGACGCCGCCGGGCTCGGCGGAGCCGTTTCCGGCCACCGGCCCCCGGATCGTCGCGTCAGGGGTCCGACCGGTCACCGAGCCGTCCGTGTCGCCTGTCGGGTGCACCGTGCCCTCCACCGGAGGGACGACATCGTGGGACACCGGCCTCCTCACCGCTCGCCGGGTTGCGCCGGCCGTCCGGCCGACGTTGCTGTCAACCGGCCGCCGGGCCGGCGTGTTCCGCGCCGGTCCCCGCACCGGTCCTCGCCCACCGTCGGGATCCCCCGGCGGTCAGCAATGGGCAATGCTACCCGCACGCATGGTGCCCTGCCGCTCCGCCGGACGGACCGCGCCGGGTCCGACCGGACGGCCGTGGGGCTCAAACGGTCAACAGGGCATGCACCGGACGCGGCGCCAGTCGCTTCCGGCCGCCGAGGAAGCCCAGCTCCATCAGCACGGTGAAGCCGGCGACGGTGCCGCCCGCCCGCTCCACGAGGTCCAGGGTGGCCTCGGCGGTGCCGCCGGTGGCCAGCACGTCGTCGACCACCAGCACCCGGTGCCCGGCGGTGAACGCGTCCTGGTGCACCTCCAGGGTCGCCTCGCCGTACTCCAGCGCGTAGGAGGCCGAGTACGCGGGGCGGGGCAGCTTGCCGGCCTTGCGCACCGGCACCACGCCGACGCCGGTGGCGTACGCGATCGCGGCGGCGATCACGAAGCCGCGCGCCTCGATGCCGACCACGGCGTCGAACGAGTCCCGCCCGTGGTGGTCCACGATCCCGTCGATCACCTCACGGAAAACCGCACCGTCGGCGAACAGCGGCATCAGGTCCTTGAACAGGACGCCGGGCTTCGGGAAGTCCGGTACGTCCAGCACCCGGCTGGACACCAGGCGCGCCACCTCGGGGCCGCTGTCTCCGCGCACTCCGGTGCTGTGGGTCTCCGTCACGGCAGTTCCGTTTCCCTTCCACGACGACGGCGTCCTGCATGCTGCTCGCACAGCATGAAGGACGCCGTCTGGTCGATTCCTACCGGGTCGCCCCGGGTGGATCAGCGCCGCTTGGCGCCACCCGGGCGGTTGCCGCTCCCACCGGCGGGACGGCCGCCCCGGGCCCCGGTGGACCGCTTCCCGGCCGGGCGCGCACCCACCTTCGGCGCGGCGCCGGCCAGGGCCGCGGACTCGCCGTCCACCGGCTCCGCCACGTCCTCGCCCGCGCGGGGCGCCGGCTTGCCGGTCGTCTCGCCCCGGGCGATCGAGGACCGCCGGGCCGCCACCCGCTTGTTGTGCGCCTGGATCCGCGGGTCGCGGTTCTTCAGCAGCACCAGCAGCGGGGTGGCCAGCAGGATCGAGGTCAGGAAGGCCACCGCCATACCGACGAAGAGCACCAGACCGAGGTCCTTCAGGGTGCCCGCGCCGAGCAGGAAGGCGCCGATGAACAGGATCGAACCGACGGGGAGCAGCGCGACGACCGAGGTGTTGAACGAGCGCATCAGGCTCTGGTTCAACGCCAGGTTCGCCGCCTCGCCGTACGTCTGGTTGCTGTTGGCGGTGATTCCCCGCGTGTTCTCCTGCACCTTGTCGAAGACCACCACCACGTCGTAGAGCGCGAAGCCCAGGATGGTGAGGAACCCGATGACGGTGGACGGGGTGACCTCAAGGCCGACCAGCGAATAGATGCCGGCGGTGAGGACCAGGTTCATCAACAGGGACGCGATGGCCGCCACGGCCATCTGCCACTCGAAGCGCAGGACCAGGTAGATCGACACGACCGCGAGGAAGATGAGCAGACCGAGCAGGGCCCGGTCGGTCACCTGGTCGCCCCATGCCTTGCTGACCCGGTCGCCGGAGATCTGGTCGACGTTGATTCCGTACGCCTCGGCCAGCTCGGCCCGGGCGGCGCGGTCCTGCTCCTGGGAGAGCTGGGTCGTCTTCAGCTCGTACACCGCGCCGCCGGTGTCGCCACCGACCTCCTGGGCGGTGACGACCCGGGCCTCCTCGCCCAGCCCGCCGAGGATCGTCTCGGTCCGGGCCTCGACGTCCTCCAGCGTGCCGACGCTCGTCGGCACCCGCAGGACGTTTCCGCCGGCGAACTCGATGCCCGGGTTGAAACCGCGGATCAGGAAGCTCGCCAGGGCCAGGAGGACCAGCACCCCGGCGACGCTGAACCACAGCTTGCGCCGGCCGACGACGTTGAGACCGGCCTCGCCCCGGTAGAGGCGGTTAGCCAGACCACTTCCAGCCATCTCAGGCCTCCTTGACGCGCGGGTTGCGGGGCTTCGCCTGCTCGGTGCGGGACGGAAGCACGCGGCCGAGCCCACTGACCCGTGGGGACAGGAACGCCCGGGTGCGGGCGAACATGGTCATGATCGGGTGTCGGAACAGGAAGACCACGACCAGGTCGAGCACGGTCGCCAGGCCGAGCGCGAACGCGAAGCCCTTCACGGTGCCGACCGAGACGATGTAGAGCACCACCGCCGACATGATGGTGATGGCGTTCGCCGAGATGATCGTCCGGCGCGCACGGATCCAGGCGCGGGACACCGCGCTGCGGGGGCTGCGCCCCTCCTGGATCTCGTCCTTGAGCCGCTCGAAGTAGATGACGAACGAGTCCGCCGCCACACCGAGCGAGACGATCATGCCGGCGATGCCGGCGAGGGTCAGGGTGAAGCCGATCGTCCGGCCGAGCACCACCAGCGCGCCGAACACCAGCAGCGCCGACAGCACCAGGCTCAGGAAGATCACCGAGCCGAGCAGGCGGTAGTAGAAGAACGAGTAGATGATGACCAGCAGCATGCCGATGCCGGCCGCGATCAGGCCCGCACGCAGGTGGCTGGCGCCCAGGGTGGCGGTGACGTTCTGCGACTCGGCGGCCTCGAAGGTCAGCGGCAGCGCGCCGAAGCGCAGCTGGCCGGCCAGCTTGCTGGCGTCGGCGTTGGTGAAGTTGCCGGTGATCTGCGAGTTGCCGGTCAGCACACCCTGGATCTCGGGCGCGGACACGATCTCGTTGTCCAGCACGACGGCCACGAGACACTTGCCGCTGTCACCGAGCGCGGCCGGGTCGCACGCCTGGCCCTCGTTGTTGAACGCCTCGCGGGTCAGGTTGGTCCACTTCTCCTGACCGTCGCCGGTGAAGTCGAGGCTGACGACCCACTGGTTGGTCTGGTCGAGCACCGCGTTGGCGTCGTCGACGTCGGTGCCGAGCACCTTCGCCTGGTCGAGCAGGTACTTCGCGGCGCCGCCCTGGCAGGCGACGACCTGCTGCGCCTCCGGGGAGATCGAGCCCGGCGGGCGGTCGTCGAGCTGCGCGCAGGTGATCTGCGGAACGTTGAACTGCATCTGCGCCGGCAGCACCGCGACCTCGCGGGGGCTGAGCGTGGCGAAGGGCTTCAGCTTCTCGGCCAGCGACGGGTCGGTCGCCAGGTCGGCGGCCCCACGGCCTGGGCACCGCCGATCGCCTCGACCACGGCGGACCCCTGCTTGAGCACCGCCTCGCGCTGGTCGCGCCAGGCGGTGGCGACGGACTG
>NZ_JBFAMU010000167.1:0-9842 GCF_040656655.1 Micromonospora sp. NPDC049799 | reverse complement strand
CATTGCGGGGGAGGCCACTACTTCCACGATCTCGCGCGATCCTCGAGGGTTCGGCCCGCCTAGCGCAGCTCCTCGAGCGTGTTGCGGCGGACCAGCCCGGCGTTTCGCGTTCCGGTTCGACCCGCCGTTCCGTCCGCTGCTGGCCCTGCTCGGTGTCCGGCCGGAGACCGCGTGGGTACGGGTGGACGCCGACGAGTTGCTGGTGCGGTTCGGGCCGTGGCGGCTGCGGACCCCGCGGGCCAACGTCACCGGCGTCGAGCAGAGCGGCCCGTACCGGTGGTGGCGCGCGATCGGTCCGCACCTGTCGCTGGCCGACGCCGGGGTCACGTTCGGCAGCAGCACCGCCGCGGGTCTGTGCGTCCGCTTCGCCGAGCCGGTGCCGGCCCTGCTGCCCGGGCGGTGGCCCCGGCACCCGGGCGCGACGCTGACCGTGGTCGACCCCGACGATCTGGGCCGCGCCCTGAACGGTCCGACGACCGGCTGAGCAGCGGCATCGTTCGCCGTTCCGGCGGGACGCGGTCGGCCGACACCCTACGGTCGGGGCAGGACCGCGCACGGGTGGGGACGGGACATGGGTGACACGAACGCGGAACGACCGCGCCGGGTGCGGGGACGTCGCCGGCCACCGGCCGGACCGGGACCGGATCTGCGGGCGGCGCGGGACCCGACCCGCCCCGGTGACCGCGACGGGCGTCCGGTCGTCATCCCGCCGTCGGTGGCGAGCCCGACCCGGTCCGGTCCGCCGCCCGGCCGGCTGAGCCGGTGGCTGTTCCTGCACCGGGTGCAGCCGGTGGGACCGGAGACCGAGGAGGGGCAGACCCGTACGCACCCGTGGTGGCAGGTCATGTGCCTGACCGGGGTGGACTACTTCTCCACCCTGTCGTACCTGCCGGGCATCGCGGCGGTGGCCGCCGGGGCGTTGTCCCCGCTGGCCACGCTGCTGATCGTCGCGCTGACCCTGTTCGGCATGCTGCCGATGTACCGGCGGGTGGCCCGGGAGAGCCCGCACGGGCAGGGCTCGGTGGCGATGCTGGAGCGGCTGCTGCCGTTCTGGCGGGGCAAGATCTTCGTCCTGGTCCTGCTCGGCTTCGTGGCGACCTCCTGGATCATCACGATCACGCTCTCCTCCGCCGACGCGACCGTGCACCTTCTGGAGAACCCGCTGCTGCCCGAGGGGGTGGGCGGTACGGCCCTCGCGGTCGGCGTGACGGTGGTCCTCCTGCTGATCCTGGGCGGGGTGTTCCTGCTCGGCTTCCGGGAGGCGGTGGTCGTGGCGATCCCGCTGGTCGCCGTCTTCCTCGCGCTGAACGCCGTGATCGTGGTGGTGTGCCTGGCGGCGATCGCCGCCGATCCGGGCACCCTCGGGGGCTGGACCGACGCGCTGACCGCCGCCGGGAGCCCGGGGCAGGTGGCGCTGACCGCCGTGCTGGCCTTCCCGCTGCTGGTGCTGGGGTTGTCGGGTTTCGAGACCGGCGTCAGCATGATGCCGCTGGTCGCCGGGGCCGGCCCGGACCGGGAGGCCCGGCTGGCCGCCCGGATCCGCAACACCCGTCGGCTGCTCGCCACCGCGGCGCTCATCATGAGCGTGTACCTGGTCTCCACCACGTTCGTGACCACCGTGCTGATCCCCGCCGAGGAGTTCGCCCCCGGCGGGGCGGCGAACGGGCGGGCGCTGGCGTACCTCGCCCACGAGCGGGTCGGCGAGGGGTTCGGCACCGTCTACGACATCAGCAGCGTGCTGATCCTCTGGTTCGCCGGCGCGTCGGCGATGGCCGGCCTGATCAACATCGTGCCCCGCTACCTGCCCACCTACGGCATGGCGCCGGAGTGGGGGCGGGCGGTGCGGCCGGTGGTGATCGTCTACACGCTGGTCAGTATCGCGATCACGGTGGTGTTCCGGGCGGACGTCAACGCGCAGGCCGGGGCGTACGCCACCGGGATCCTGGCGATGATGGTGTCCGCCGCGGTGGCGGTGGCGATCTCCGCGGTGCGCGTCCGGCGGCGGGGCGCCGCCGCCGGCTTCACGGTGCTCACCCTCGTGCTGGTGTACGCGCTGGTCGAGAACGTCATCCGCAAGCCGGACGGCATCACGATCTCCGGCCTGTTCGTCGTGGGCATCATCGCCGTCTCGCTGATCTCCCGCGTCACCCGGACCACCGAGCTGCGCGCCGAGCGGATCGAGTTCGACGAGCCGGCGCGACGGTTCCTCGGCGAGTCGCTGGCCCACGACGGGCGGCTGCACGTGATCGCGCACAAGCCGGCCGGGAACGCGTGGAAGGTGTACACGGTCAAGGAGCGCACCCAGCGCGGGATGAACCCGGTACCCGGCGCGGCCGACGTGCTCTTCCTGGAGATCGCGGTGGTAGACCCGTCCGAGTTCAGCCAGGTGCTCCGCGTCCGTGGCGTCGAGGTGGGCGGCTTCCGGGTGCTGCGGGCCGACAGCCCGGCCGTGCCGAACGCCATCGCGGCGATCCTGCTGGCGCTGCGGGACGTGACCGGTGTCCGGCCGCACGCCCACTTCGAGTGGTCCGAGGGCAGTCCGATCGCCCACCTGTTGCGGTACCTGATCCTCGGCCGTGGCGACACGCCGCCGGTGGTCCGCGAGATCATCCGGCGCAGCGAGCCGGACCCGGCGCGGCGGCCGGGGATCCACGTCGGCGGTTGACCGCCACGTCGGCCCGGTTCGACCTCTCTCAAGCCGAAAGTGTAGTTAATTCCTTTACGCGAAACCTGCTCACCTTGCGTCCGTACCGTGACGTTCGGTGGCGGTTGTCGGCCGCCCCGCGCCCGGCACCGGCGCGGTGTTGACAAGGCACGAGGAGGCAGGAATGGCGATGTTCATATCTGACGACCGACCGGCGACGCGTCCCCGGCGACGTACCCGGTGGTTCGTGGCGGGGGGCCTGGCCGCCGGCAGCCTGGTGGTCGGCGCGGCCGGCCTGGCCGGGGTCGCCGCGGCGGACCGGCCCGCGGCGGACCGGCCGTCCCTGGCGTTGCGCGGCGCCGACGGTGGCGGCGAGCACCGCGACAAGGAGGGCGGGAAGGGCCGGGATCACGGGTACGACGGTCGCGACGCGATCAACGTGCCGTGTGACGAGGAGAAGCTGATCGACGCGTTGGCCTACGCCAACGCGGAGGGTGGCGCGCACCTGCGGCTGGCGCCGAAGTGCACGTACGTCCTGACCGACGCCCTCGACGAGAAGGACGAGTACGACGGCGGGATCCGGGACGCCCGCGAGACGGCGGACAGCGCGGAGAACCCGGGCGACGTCGAGGCCCCGCCGCGCCACCCGGACGCGGACCGGTCCGGCCTGCCGTTCGTCTACCACCCGATCACGATCGACGGCCGGGGCGCGACCATCGCCCGGGCCGAGCACGCCGAGCTGTTCCGGTTGTTGACCGTCCGCGACGGCGGCGAGCTGACCCTGCGCGACGTGACCCTCGCCAACGGCCGGTCCATCGCCGAGGGCGGCAGCCTGTACGTCGTGCACGGCGCGTCGGCCACCATCGAGCATGTCACGGTCGTCGGCAACACCTCCCTCTCCGCCGACGGCGGTGGGGGTGGCATGTACAACGACGGCAACATGGTGGTGCGGGACAGCACGTTCGTCGACAACCACGCGGAGGGCACCGCGGGCAAGGGCGGGGGCCTGCTCAACGGTGGGGTGATGACCGTGCGCTCCTCGACGTTCAAGGACAACAGCGCGGTCGCGTACGGCGGCGGGTTCGGCAACTACCGGGGTGCGGCGCAGGTGAACGACAGCACCTTCGCGCACAACACCGCGGGACAGGGCGGCGGCGTCGCCAGCTACTCGGCCCGCACCCGGGTCGCCGACAGCAAGGTGCTCGGCAACACCGCCGAGGTCGGCGGCGGCATCGCCGACTCCGACGCGCTGATCTTCCTCAGCGGCATGGAGATCCGGGGCAACACCGCCACCGGCAACGGCGGCGGCATCTACGTCTTCCAGGGCCTGGTGCCGCTGGACGACAGCACCGTGGAGGACAACACCGCCCTGGGCGACGGCGGCGGCATCTACGCCGAGAAGTCGAACGTGGTGGTGCGACGCAGCGCCGTCACGCACAACGACGCGGTCGAGCCGGAGTCGCAGGGTGGCGGCATCTTCGCGACGCTGGGGCGGCTCTCGCTGTTCAAGAGCGCAGTGGTCGGCAACAGCTCCACGCTGGAACCGGGGGGCGTCTTCGCCGACAAGGCCCAGGTGAAGGTCGACGACGACACCCGCATCGCGAAGAACCGGCCGACGAACTGCGTCGGCAGCACGGTCCCGGTCCCGAACTGCGCCGATTACTAGGCCGGCACGGGGCACGGCACGTCCCGTGGGAAGGGGCACAATCGGCCCGTCCGCGACGACCGCAGGGTCGTCCCGGGCGGGCCGGACCACGTGCCCGCACGCTCAGCCGAGGGAGCGCAGCCGGCCGGCGAGGTCACTCGCGAAGAAGTCGAGGAAGCCGTCCGGGTCGGGGCCGGCGTTCTGGAGCACGATGTGGTCGTAACCGGCCTCGACGTAGCGCCGTACCGCCGCCACGTGCACCTCCGGGTCGGGGCCGATCGAGAACAACTCGCGGACGTGCCGCTCCTCGACGTACCCGCTGGCCGCGTCGAAGTTGACCGGGTTGGGCAGCTCGCTCATCACCTTCCACCCGGTGACCATCCACCGGCTGGTCTGCAGCACCGCCTCCACCGCCTGCCGGTCGTCGGTGGCCCAGGCCATCGGCACCTCGGCGTACCGGGGACCCCGGCCGCCGGCCTTCCGGTAGTGCTCGACGATGGAGTCTTTCGGCTCGGTGACGAACAGGCCGTCGCCGAGCTCGGCGGCCAGCGTGGCCGACGACCGTCCGCTGGCCGCCACCGCGATCACCGGCGGTGTCTCCGGCAGGTCGAAGACCCGGGCGTCCTCCAGGTGGAGGTGCCGGCCGTCGTACGACTGGTAGCCGCCCTGCCACAACAGCCGGATGATCTCCAACGCCTCGCGGAGGCGCTCGTGCCGGCCGCGCACGCTGGGGAAGCCCTGCCCGACCACGTGTTCGTTGAGCCGCTCACCGGCGCCGACGCCGAGGGTGAAGCGCCCGTCGGAGACGAGGGCGAGGGTGGCGGCGGCCTGCGCGATGATCGCCGGGTGGTACCGGACGGTCGGGCAGGTGACGCCGGTGGCCAGGCCGAGCGTGCCCGTCTTCGCCGCGATGGCGCCGAGCACCGACCAGGCGAACGAGGAGTGGCCCTGCGCCTCCAGCCAGGGATGGTAGTGGTCGCTCATCTCGACGAAGTCGAAGCCGACCTGCTCGGCCCGGACCGCCTGCCGGATCATCTCCTGCGGCCCGTACCCCTCGGCGGCCAGCTTGTAGCCGATCTGCATCCCTGCTCCCCGTGTCCGACGGCCGGTGGCGTCACGCCCCTTCCCGTACCGGGTTCCCACAAACGTTCACCACTGAAGCCCAGCCTCCTAGGACGCCGTAGAGGCTGTGCGGGCCGTCGTGCTGGGCCGGCGACGGGCCCCGCGTCGCCGAAGAATCGGCTCAGGGGCGACGGACGAGCAGGTACGACCGCTGACTCGGGTGCTCGACGCCGGGGTACGGCGCCCGGTCGAGGCGGGCGACGAGCGGCAGACCCGCCGCGGCCAGGGCGGCCACCTCGCCGTCCGGGTCGAGGAAGCGGAACGTCAGCGTCACCGGGTGCCCCCACCAGTCGGTGAGGGTGCGGGCTGTCCCGGCCGACGCCTCGGCGTCACCGGTGTGGAACGCCACCAGCGCCGTTCCGCCCGGGCGCAGGACACGGGCGAACTCGGCGTACGCCGCCGCGCGACCCGCGGTGTCCAGGTGGATCACCGTGTACAGGCAGGCGATCCCCGCCACCGAGCCGGAGCGGACCGGCAGCGCGGTCAGGTCCGCCGCCGCGTACGCCGCCCCCGTGGTGCGCCTACCCACCGCGCACATCACCGGCGACAGGTCCAGGCCCGCGATCCCCGCGCCCCGCCCCGCCAGGTACGCCGTGACGTGCCCCGGGCCGCACCCGAGGTCCAGAACCGGACCGCCCGAGGTGGTCTCCGCGAGGGCGTCGAGCAGCGCCCGGTCCAACGGCTTGCCGCGCAGTTCGTCGCCCACCTCGGCCGCGTAGCGCTCCGCCACCCGGTCGTAGTCCCGACGGACGGTCCCCGGACCCGTCTCCCGCATCCCGTTCTCCGTTCGTGCGCGCCGTCGGAGGTGAACCCTAGACGGCGAACGGCCCGCGCCGGGGGTTGGCGCGGGCCGGGCGAGCAGAGGTCCTATTCGGACGGCTGGGGGAGTTCGCAGTCCACCTTCGGGTTCGCGCCGATGTAGTTCAGCGGTCCGGCCACGATGGTCACCAGGATCGTGCCGGCCTCTGCGCAGTTCGTGTCGTCGTTGCTGTAGTAACCGCGCTGACCTGCGGCGACAGCGCCGATCAGCAGCCAGATCACGACCAGGACTCCGAATATCGAGGTGCCGCGCATCATACGCCTCCAGGGGTTGTGGTGGTTCGAGGTGCAGGCGTTGTACCCAATCGGCGCTCGCCGCTAACGGTCACGGCGTCGTCCCCGGTCCGCCGGACGGGAAGACGTCGCTATCGGATCCGCGACGGAGAACGGGGTCCCGCGGCGGTACGGGCGTACAACTGTGGAGGCACGCGCAGGAGGACTGATGGACGCCCCGACACCGCACCTGTACCTCGACCGTCGCGCGGACGTCGCGGCGGCGGCCCGCGCGCTGGCCGGGGGAGCGGTGGTCGTCACCGCCTTCGCCAACATGTACGCGCTGGTGAGCCGGCCGGACGCCGCCACCGTCGCCCGGGTCAACCTGGCCAAGGGCCGCCCGGCCGAGCAGACCGGCAGCATCACCGCGCTTGCCGGCCGGATTCCGGGGCTGTTCGACTGGACGCGGGTGCCGCACCAGCTGCCGGTGGGCCGGGTGCGGCAGCTGATGGACGGCCTGTTCGGGCTCGGCCCGTTCGGCTTCCGGGGCCCGGCCGCCGACCGGCTGCCGGGCCACCTCGCGTCGTTCGACCGGGGCGTGCGCACCACGCAGGTGATCGCGCCGGGGCCGGCCTGCCCGTCGAACGCGTTCCTCGCTCGGGCGCTCGCCGAGACCGGGCTGGACCACCTGCACATCACCTCGGCGAACCGCTCCCGGCACCGCACCGGCGCACCGGACGAGCCGGCGCACTGGAAGGCCGGCGGTGTCCTGGCCGACCTCGGTCACCTCGACGGCCTGGTGCTGCTCGCGCATCCGGACGAGGCGGCGGCACGCGCCGCGTACCCCCGGCACCTGCCCACGTCGGTCACCCTGCTGTCGTTCCACGCCCCGGAGGGTGACCCGGAGGACCCACCCGTGCTCACGGTGGACCGGCACGGGTCGTTGCACGTCGACGACGTACGCCGCGCGGCCGCGCCACTCGGCCTGCAGGTGCGGCTCGGCGCCAATGCCGGTCAGCGCCTCCGGGCGCGCGGGTACGCGGGCGCGCTGGTCTGACCCGTCCGGTGCGTTGGTCTGACCCGTCGATGCGGTGGCCGCCGGAGGTCAGTGCGGCGGAACGGGTTCCTCCGGCGGGCGGCCCCAACTGCGGCGCGCGTCGGCGATCGCCACGCCGGCGAGGACCAGCATGGCGATCAGCGCGGCGGTCCACGGCGGCAGGAACAGCACCGCCGGCGCGGCGGTGAGCAGGGCGAGCAGGCCCCCGGGGCGGGACAGCGATACGCGGCTGAACACCTCGTACTCGAAGAGGGCGCGACCGACCAGGAACAGTGCCGGCCCGCCGAGGATGACCGCCGCCCACGCCGGTGGGGTCCGGCCGTCGGGGTGGTGCAGCAGCAGGTCGAAGCCGGCTGCGGTGGTCACCACGCCGGCGACCATGAGCAGGTGGGTGTACGGGGCGGTGTGCAGGAACCGGCTCGGCTGTCGTGAGGTGGCGATGGCCAGGGGCAGTAGCTCGCCGGACTTGTGCACGTAGATCCGCCACAGCAGCAGCGTGGTGTAGAAGGCCGCGGTGAAGGCCGCGACGTTCTCCGCCTCGGAGTGGTCCAGGCTGAACATCGTGCCGATGGTCAGGATGGCATCGCCGAGCGCGATGATGAAGAACTGCTGGTAGCGCTCGGACAGGTGCTCGGCGGTGACGCTGCGCGCCTCGTCGGGCACCGCGCCCAGGCCGGGGACCGGGTACGCCAGCCGGAAGCCCAGGTAGTCGATGGACAGGGCGAACACCCACAGGGCCAGCCGCCCGTCGCCGGAGACGAAGGCGCCGCCGATCCACGGCACCGCGGACACGGCGAACCAGATGAAGATGCGGGCAGCCCGTCGCCGGGTCTGCGGGTGGTGCCGGACCGTCGGCATGAGGAACAGGCCGCGGCCCAGGTGGATCGCGACGTACGTGCCGGCGAAGATGAGGCCGCGCGCTCCGAACGCCTCCGGGATGGCGGTGGTCATCAGCAGCGCCCCGAACATGACCGCGGTGATCAGCAGTTTGATCTCCGGGCGTTCGGGGTCGTACATGTCGGTGACCAGGGTGGTGATCGCCCAGGTCCACCAGATCGCGGCGAGCAGGACCAGCGCCTCGGCGGCGCTGTGCCAGTCCAGGTCGACGACCATGCCGCGCGAGATCAGCGCGAGCGCCACCACGTAGACGAGGTCGAAGAAGAGTTCGAGCAGGGTCACCCGACGGGGCGACTCCTCGTCCCGGAGGGGAGGCCGGCCCCGGCGCGGGCCGGACCCCGGCGGGGACAAGGACAAGGGCTGCTCCTGCGGGACCGGGATGGTGATCGACGCGGCGGGCCGTCGTCCGGCCCTGCCTCGACGGTAACCGTCCCGTGTCCGCTATGTACTGCTTTCCGCCCGGCCCCTCGGTAAGGACGGGCCCCCCGTTAACGCCTGCGGTAGAGGAAGGGCCCCTACTTGACGCGCTTCACGCGCTTGACGCGCACGGGGAGGGGTCCGGGCCACCCGGCCCGGACCCCTGCGCCCGGGTCAGGCGTCCGTTCCGCCGGGCAGCACGGCGGCCGTGTCCGGCGCGCCCGCGAGCACCTTCGCCTGCTGCGGCCAGGTCGCCAGGCCCGGCGCGGACCGCAGCCCGGCCGACCGGACCACCTCGCGGAGCGCGACCTCGTCCAAGTCGGCCAACTGGCGGTACGTGCGGATGCCCGCCGCCTGCAGCGCCGCGGCGATCTTCGGGCCGACGCCCTGGATGCGGCGGAAGTCGTCCGCGCCGCCAGCGTCAGCCGTCGGCCGCACCGGCGGCGTGGCCACGTCGACCCGGGGCGCCGGCACGGGCGCGGCCGGAGCCGACGGCTCGTCGTCCGTCGCGACCGGCGTCGGCAGCGTGTCGACCGAGGTGTCGGTGGTGGGGCCGGCCGCGACCGGCGTGGGCAGCGTGTCGACCGAGGTGTCGGTGGTGGGGCCGGCCGCGACCGGCGTGGTCACCTCGTCGGTGTCGTCGGCGTCGGCCGGCGTCGTGTCGACGGGACCGGTCACGTGGGCGGCCACCGGAAGCACCACCTCGGTGTCCCGGCCGGCGTCGTCGATCGGCGGGGCGGACGGAACCTCCTCCCGGGGGGCCGGCACCGGGTCGCCGGTCAGCACCATGTCGGCGGGGTCGACGTCGCCGGCGGCTGCGTCGGCGGGGGCCGGGCGGTCCACGACGGGAGTGGGGCGGTCCTCGGCGAGGGCATCGCCGGGCACCGGGTGGTCGGCGACGGCGGTGGGCGCCGGGTCGACGGTCGCCTCGGGACGCGCCTCGTCGACGGTGGCGGTCGGTGCCGGGGTGGTCACCACGGCGGCCACCGGGTCGCGCTCACCCTCCACGATGGGCGCGGTGTGCCCGG
>NZ_JBFAMU010000166.1:0-9885 GCF_040656655.1 Micromonospora sp. NPDC049799 | reverse complement strand
GGGTCGTGCGGGATCGGCAGGTGGCCCGGCGGACCCGCCGTCGGGCGCTGGTCCGCCGGGTGACGCCCACCCTGCGACGCGGTCGGACCGGCCGGCTCTACCGGCACAGTCGCGGCGAGCGGGCCGTGATCGTGCTGCTGACCCTGGCGGCGGTGTTCCTGATCTGGTCGCTGGTGCCCGACCTGGCCCTGCGGATCGGCCTGATCGCGTTGCTGCTGCTCGTACTGCCGGCGATCGTGGTGATCGCACTGGACCGTCGTACGTGAACCGAGGAGAAGAGACGTGACCCTCACCCTGTTGCCTGCCGTGGACGTCGCCGACGGGCAGGCCGTCCGCCTCGTCCAGGGCGCTGCCGGCAGCGAGACCAGCTACGGCGACCCGGTGGAGGCGGCGCTCGCCTGGCAGCGCGACGGCGCGGAGTGGATCCACCTGGTGGACCTGGACGCGGCGTTCGGCCGGGGATCCAACGCCCACCTGCTCGCCGAGGTGGTCCGGCAGCTCGATGTCAAGGTCGAGCTGTCCGGCGGCATCCGGGACGACGAGTCGCTGCACGCGGCCCTGGGCACCGGCGCCGCCCGGGTGAACATCGGCACCGCCGCCCTGGAGGACCCGGTCTGGTGCGACCGGGTGTGCGGCGAGTACGGCGACCGCGTGGCGATCGGGCTGGACGTGCGCGGTCGTACGCTCTCCGCCCGGGGCTGGACCCGCGACGGCGGTGACCTGTGGGAGGTGCTCGAGCGGTTGGACAAGGCCGGCGCCACGCGGTACGTGGTCACCGACATCACCAAGGACGGCACGATGCGCGGGCCGAACCTGGACCTGCTGCGCGAGGTGTGCGCCCGCACCGACGCGCCGGTGATCGCCTCCGGCGGTGTCTCCACCCTGGACGACCTGCGGGCGCTGGCGGCCCTGGAGCCGGTGGGCGTGGAGGGTGTGATCGCCGGCAAGGCGCTCTACGCCGGCGCGTTCACCGTGGCCGAGGCGCTGGAAACCCTGGCCACGGCGTGACCGTCACCCGGCTCGGCTCGGGCGGGCCGTGGGAGTCGGTGTACGGCTACGCGCGGGTCGTCCGGGCCGGCGACCGCGCCGTCACGGCCGGCTGCACCTCCACCGTCGATGGTGTGGTCACCCACGTCGGGGACGCGGCGGCGCAGACCGCCCAGGCGTTGCGGATCGCCCTGGACGCGCTCGCGGAGGTCGGCGCGGGACCCGGCGACGTGGTCCGGACCCGCCTGTACGTGACCGACCGCACGTACGCCGACGAGGTCGGCCGGGCGCACAACGCGGTCCTCGGCGCGGTCCGCCCGGTGGCCACCATGGTGGTGGTCGCCGGCCTGCTCGACCCCGACCACCTGGTCGAGGTCGAGCTCGAGGCGTACCTCGGCGACCGCTGACCAGCCGGCCGGCGGTTCGCACGACCCCCGGCCCCCGCCCAAGGTCGTGGCGCTGGTCACGGTCGGCCCCTCGACATAAAGGTTGTGCACAATTTAATTGGAGGCTACGTTCTTCGTCGTGACCGATGATCTGGTGCTGCGCCGGCAGGTGTGCTTCGCGCTCTATGCGGCGTCGCGCGCCCTCACCGACGTGTACCGGCCCGTCCTCGACGGGTTCGGGCTCACCTACCCGCAGTACCTGGTGCTGCTGGTCCTGTGGGAGCGCGACGCCCGCGACAGCGGGCGCGACGCGCAGGCGCGGGAGGCCGACGGCCTCACCGTCTCCGAGCTCGGCGCGGCCCTGCGGTTGGACTCCGGCACCCTCTCCCCGCTGCTCAAGCGGCTGGAGGCGGCGGGCCTGGTGGTCCGGCGGCGGTCCGTGCGCGACGAGCGGCGGGTGGAGGTGGGGCTGACCGCCGAGGGGCGGGCCCTGCGGGACCGGATGGACGACGTGCCGACGGGCGTGGCCCGGGCGACCGGGTTGACCGCCGACGAGCTGTTCGCCCTCCGCGACACCCTGAACCGGGTCACCGAGACGATCCACCGACAGAAGGAGCAGTGACGACCATGCAGGTGCTCTACACCGCCTCCGCCAAGGCCACCGGTGACGGCCGCGACGGGCACGTCCGCACCTCCGACGGCACGGTCGATGTTGACCTGGCCGTCCCGAAGGAGATGGGTGGCGTCGGCAACGCCGCCAACCCGGAGCAGCTCTTCGCCGCCGGCTACGCGGCCTGCTTCCACTCGGCGCTGCGGCTCGTCGCGCGCAGGGCCAAGGTCGACGTGACCGGTTCGGTCGTCGAGGCCGAGGTCGGCATCGGCCCCAACGGCAGCGGTGGCTTCGGGCTGACCGTGGCCCTCGCGGTCGACCTGCCGGCGGTGGAGCGTACGGCCGCCGAGCAGATCGTCGAGCAGGCCCACCAGGTCTGCCCCTACTCCAACGCGACCCGTGGCAACGTCGAGGTCGCCCTGACCGTCCGCGAGGCCCTGGCGGCCTGACCGCCGCACCCGGTCCCCCTCGATCGCGCGACGAAAGGACGACACCGTGCGCACCAACCGTGAGATCCACCTGGCCTCCCGCCCGCAGGGCTGGCCGACCGCCGACACCTTCCGGCTCGTCGAGACGGAGGTGCCGACGCCGGGTCCGGGCCAGGTCGTGGTCCGCAACCTGTTCATGTCGGTCGACCCGTACATGCGGGGGCGGATGAACGACGTCAAGTCGTACGTGCCGCCCTTCGCGCTCGACGCCCCGCTCGACGGTGGCGCTGTCGGTGAGGTGGTGGCGAGCGAGGCCGACGGGCTCGAACCCGGCGACACCGTGCTGCACGGTCTCGGCTGGCGCGAGTACGCGCTGCTCGACGCGAAGGCAGCCCGCAAGGTCGACCCGACGCTGGCCCCGGTCAGCGCGTACCTCAGCGTGCTCGGCATGACCGGGCTCACCGCGTACGCCGGTCTGCTGGACGTCGCCGGCATGAAGGCCGGGGAGACCGTCTTCGTCTCCGCCGCCGCCGGCTCGGTGGGCAGCCTCGTCGGGCAGATCGCCAAGCTCAAGGGCGCCGCGCACGTCGTGGGCAGCGCGGGCTCGGCGGCGAAGGTCGAGCGGCTGAAGGCGCTCGGCTTGGACGCCGCGTTCGACTACCACGACCGGCCGGTCCGCGAGTCGCTGAAGGCCGCCGCCCCGGACGGGATCGACGTGTACTTCGACAACGTCGGTGGCGACCATCTGGAGGCGGCGATCTCGTCGATGCGCCTGCACGGTCGGGCCGCGATCTGCGGCATGATCGCGCAGTACAACGACACCGAGCCGCCGGCCGCGCCGCGCAACCTGGCGCTGGTCATCGGCAAGCGGCTGACCCTGCGCGGTTTCCTGGTCGGCGACCACGGCGGCCTGCGGAACCAGTTCGTCCAGGACATGGCGGGCTGGCTGCGCGACGGCAGCATCTCGTACGACGAGACGATCGTCGACGGCATCTCCAACGCCCCGGAGGCGTTCCTGGGCCTGCTGCGCGGCGAGAACCTCGGCAAGATGCTCGTCCGGCTGTAGCACCACGCGGCGGTGGCCGGCCTCACCGGCTGGTCGCCGCCGCCTCCCGATTGGATAGGCTCACGGCATGACGGTGGCGGTACGGGTGATCCCGTGTCTGGACGTGGACGCCGGGCGGGTGGTCAAGGGGGTCAACTTCCTCGACCTGCGGGACGCCGGTGACCCGGTGGAGCTGGCCGCCGCGTACGACCGCGCGGGCGCGGACGAGTTGACCTTCCTGGACGTCACCGCGTCCTCCAGTGACCGGGGGACCATGCTCGACGTGGTCCGCCGCACCGCGGAGTCGGTCTTCATCCCGCTGACCGTGGGCGGTGGCGTCCGGCGGGTCGCCGACGTCGACACCCTGCTGCGCGCCGGCGCCGACAAGGTCGGCGTGAACACGGCCGCGATCGCCCGACCGGAGCTGATCGCCGAGATCGCCGACCGGTTCGGCCGGCAGGTGCTGGTGCTCTCGCTGGACGTCCGTCGCGCGCCTGCCGGCGCCACGCCCAGCGGGTTCGAGGTCACCACCCACGGTGGCCGCCGGGGCACCGGCCTGGACGCGGTCGAGTGGGCACGGCGCGGCGCGGAGCTGGGCGCGGGGGAGATCCTGCTCAACTCGATGGACGCCGACGGCACCAAGGCCGGTTTCGACCTCGACCTGATCGGCGCGGTGCGCCGGGTGGTGGACGTCCCGGTGGTGGCCAGCGGTGGTGCCGGCGAGGTCGCCCACTTCCCGCCGGCGATCGCCGCCGGCGCGGACGCGGTGCTCGCGGCGAGCGTCTTCCACTTCGGTGAGCTGTCCGTCGCGGAGGTCAAGGACGCGCTGCGCGGGGCGGGCCACCCGGTCCGCTGACGGTTCGCGCCCGGCGGCCTGCCGGCAGCGGTACGGGCGCACGCGCTCCCGGGCCGCTCAGCCCGCTCCGGGCCCGTTCTCCGGGGAGCGTCGGGGGGACGGGATCGAGCGCACCGCGTACTCCTGCACGGCCGCCGCGTGGTCTTCCTCGTCGAGGTGCCATTCCGCGCTGCCCGGGATGTGCCGGCGGCTCAACGCGCTCTGCACGGTGTCGACGGTGGTGGCCAGGCCGGCGTTCGGACGGGTGCGCCAGAGCCGTTCACCGTCGGGTGTGATCCGGAACCATCCGTCGGAGACGCTCACCAACCCCGCCCCGACGAGCCGGCGCACCGCGTGCTCCACCTCGTGGCGCTCCGGGATCGCCTGGTTGAGGTGGTCGGCGGTGGAGAGGACGTCGGCGAGGCGTACACCCTCGGGTCGGCGGCTGGACGCGGCCCGCCGGTGTCGTCCGGCGCCGCTCGCGATCACCAGCGAGACGAAGATCCAGGCGTCGCTCCAACGCCATCCGTTCTCCCCCATGTGGGGATTCTGCAGGGCGGCGCGGTGGAAGGGAACACCTGAGCCGACGTCGCGACGCACCGCCGACGGTCCGGACACCCACGGTTCTGGTGCGACCGGCGCCGCGGCCGTCGGGGGGGCTCAGACGGCCGGGGCCGGCGCCGGGCGCGCGGAAGGCGGGGCAGGCTCGGGCACGGTGACGAGGGGCAGGAAGAACTGGGTCAGCGGCCCGATGGCGAGCGCGTACGCGACGGTGCCGATCCACACCGTCCCGCCGAGCAGCGCGCCGAGGGCCAGCACGATGATCTCGATGACGGTGCGCACCACGCGGATGGACCACCCGGGCCGGCGGGCGACGAACCCGGTCATCAGGCCGTCGCGGGGGCCGGGGCCGAAACGCGCGCCGAGGTAGAGCGCGGTGGCCGCGCCGTTGCCCACGATGCCGGCGACCAGCAGCCCGATCCGCACCGGGAGGGGGCCGTCCGGCGGCAGCAGGGCCAGGCTCGCGTCCACCGCAAGCCCGATCACCAGGACGTTGCTGACCGTGCCGAGGCCGGGGCGTTGACGCAGCGGGATCCAGAGCAGCAGCACCGCGGCGCCGACGAGGATCGACACCGTGCCGAAGGTGAGACCCGTCCGCTTCGAGACGCCCTCGTGGAAGACGTCCCAGGGGTTGAGGCCGAGCCCGGACTCGATCATCAGGGCCATGCTGAGGCCGTAGAGGACCAGGCCCGCGTAGAGCTGGGTCAGTCGCCGTGCCGGCCGGTGCCGGAGATTGCCAATCAGTCTCACGCATGCCACTCTAGGGGCCAATTGACGGCCCAGGAGAGGCCAATACTGGAGGGGTGGCATGACGAGCCAGGTGCGTGGCGCCCAATTGGCGCGGCTGCTCGGGCAGTGGCATGCACTCCCCGGCCGACGGCGCAGTCCCGACTACGCCGCTCTCGCCGGCGCCGTCCGGGGCCTGCTGGCCGACGGACGCCTGCCCCTGGGCGTTCGCCTGCCGGCCGAGCGGGAGCTGGCGGAGGCGCTGCGGATCAGCCGGACCACCGTCACCGCCGCCTACCGGGAGCTGCGGGAGAGCGGCCACCTGGCCAGCCGCCGGGGCGCGGGCAGCTGGACCATGCTCCCCGGCAACCACCGGGTGGCCAGCACCGGCCTGTGGACCCCCTCCGACGACCGCGAGATGATCGACCTGGGCGTCGCCGCGCTCGCCGCCCCGCCGGAGCTGCTGCCCGCCGCGCGCGCCGCTGCCGAGGACCTGCCGCATTACCTGGGCGGCGCCGGCTACCACCCGACCGGGATCATCGAGCTGCGGGAGGCGGTGGCCCAGGCGTACGCCGAGCGGGGTCTGCCCACCTCGCCGGAGCAGATCATGGTCACCAACGGCACCCAGCACGCCCTGGACCTGGTGCTCCGGCTCGCGCACAGTCCGGGTGGCACGGTGCTCGTGGAAGCACCCAGCTACCCGAACGCGCTGGCCGCCCTCGCCGCCCGACGGGCCCGGATCACCACCCACGGCCTGGCGGTCACCGAGCCCGGCTGGGACGCCGACCTGCTGCTCGGCAGCCTCCGCCAGGTCCGCCCCAAGCTCGCGTACCTCATCCCCGACTTCCAGAACCCGACCGGTCACCTGATGCCGTCGGAGCTGCGCGAACGGGTGGTCGCCACCGCCCACGCGGTCGGCACCGACCTGGTCGTCGACGAGTCCTTCGTGGACCTGCCGCTGGACGGCACCGTGGTGCCACCGCCCACCGCCAGCTTCGACCGGCACTCCCGGGTGGTCACCGTGGGCGGGATGAGCAAGCCCTTCTGGGGCGGCCTGCGGATCGGCTGGATCCGGGCCTCCGCCCCGCAGGTGCAGCGGCTCGCCGCCGCCCGGGTGGGCGTCGACATGGCCAGCCCGGTGCTGGACCAACTGGTCGCCGTGCACCTGCTCCGCGAAGGCCCGGCCATCGTGGCCGCCCGTCAGGCCCAACTCACCGTGCAGCGTGACGCGCTGCTCGCGGCGCTCGCCGAGCGCCTGCCGGACTGGCGGGTGACGGTGCCCCACGGCGGCGTGACCCTCTGGGCCGAGCTGGACGGCCCGATCTCCAGCGCGCTGGCCCGGGCCGCCGAGGAGGTCGGCGTACGCCTGGCGCCCGGCCCCCGGTTCGGCCTGGACGGGACCCTGGAGCGGTTCCTGCGTCTGCCCTTCACCCTGCCCGCCGCCGACCTGGTCGAGGCGGTGGGTCGCATCGCCGCGGTCCGGTACGACCTGGACCGGGCCGCGCGCCCCCGGTGGCGGGAACCCGCCGTCATCGCCTGAGGGCGGTGATTCTCCGAAGGTCCCGGTTGACCGGGCGCCGGCTGGGAGACTGCCGGGGTGGGCGGGAGCGGCGGGTCGCGGCTGATCAGCTGGGGTCGTCCAGGTACCCGCGTCACGCGCCTCGAACTCTTCTACGACCTGGTCTTCGTCTTCGCGTTCTTCAACGTCACCACGCTCACCTCGGCCAATCTCAATCCCCGTACGCTGCTGGAGTCGCTGGCCGTGCTGGCCCTGCTCTGGTGGTGCTGGACCGGGTTCGCCGCCCTCGGCAACGTCGTGCGGGCCGACCAGGGGATCATGCCGGTGGTCGGTTTCCTGATCATGGCGGCGGTGTTCGTGCTCGCCCTGACCACGGCGGTGGCGTTCCGCGACGAGCCCGGCGGGCTGTACGGGCCGTTCGTCTTCGCGTGCGCCTACCTGGTCACGTGGGTGGTGAAGGTGGTCGCGCTGTGGACCACCATCCCGCCCAACCGCGCGGCGGTGGGCCGGTCGGCGTTGCTCACCGTGCCCACGATGGGTGGGGCCCTGGTCATCCTGGCGGCGGCGACGCTGCCGCAGCGCCTCACGCCGGAGCACGAGCGCGACGTGCGGCTCGCGCTCTGGGTGGTGGCTTTGCTCATGGAGTACGGCGTCGGGCTCCTGCTCACCCGCACCGGCTGGCGGCTGCGCTCCGTGGGCCACTGGGCGGAGCGGCACGCGCTCATCGTGCTGGTGGCGCTCGGCGAGTCGGTGATCGCACTCGGGGTCGGCTCGACCAGCCGCGCCGGTCGGCCCATCACGGTGTCCATCATCGTGGCCGCCGTCCTCGGCATCGCGGTCGTCGCGACGCTCTGGTGGCTCTACTTCGACCTGCTGGCGTTGGCCGTCGAGCAGGTGCTGCACGGCGTACGCGGGCCGGAGCGGATCCCGCTCGCGCGCGACGTCTACACCTACCTGCACCTGCCGCTCATCGTCGGGATCATCCTGGTCGCGTTGGGGCTGAAGCGACTGCTCAGCGGCGTGATCACCGCGCCGCGCGCCGCCGCGCGGGAGGCGCTCGGCGGCCTGGACCTGCTGGTGCTCTACGGCGGGTTGGTGGTCTTCCTGCTGGCCCTGGTGGCGGTCGAGTGGCGGGCCTTCCGCCGGCTGGACGGCCTCTCGCTGGGAGCCGGTGCCCTCGTGGCCGCCGCCGCGCCGCTGGCCTACCGCCTCCCGCCGCTGACCGCCCTGGTCCTGCTCACCGGGTTCGTGGGACTTCTGGTGCTGGTCCGCCTGCGGGGGACCCGCCACATGCGCGCCCACGTACGCGACACGGCGCTGGTGGAGCAGGAGTCGTTGGAGGCCGAGGCCAACCGGTGGCGGGGGCGACACCTGTGAACCTGCCTGGGGACGCTCGCCGGGCTGGGAGACTGCCGAGGTGGTGGAGAGCGCGGGGAACGTGCGGTGGTCGCGGCGGATCCGGCCGAGCGCGCCGGGTTCGCGGACCACCCGCCTCGAACTCTTCTACGACCTCGTCTTCGTCTTCGCCTTCCTCACCGTCACCACCCTGACCGCCAGCGACGCCACCGCCCGAGGGCTGGCGCACGGACTGCTGGTGCTGGCTCTGCTCTGGTGGTGCTGGACGGGGTTCGCCGCCCTGGGCAACGTGGTCCGGACCGACCAGGGTGTCATACCGCTGATCGGGTTCCTCACCACGGCCGCCCTCTTCGTTCTCGCGGTCGGCATGCCGCAGGCCTTCGTCGACCAGCCCGGCGGGCTGCCCGGCCCGCTGGTCTTCGCCGCGTGCTACTTCGTCGTCCGCGCCGCCCAGGTGGGCGTCCTCGGGTGGGTGGTGCGCGCCGACCCGCAGCTGCGCCGCCACTGGCTGCTGCTCGCGCTCCCGCCCGTGGTGGCGACCGTGCTGATCGCCACCGCCGCGCTCGTGCCGCAGCGGTTCACCGACGAACGGGTGGCGATCGGCGTCCGGCTCGGGCTGTGGATCGCGGCCCTGGCGGTCGAGTACGGCGTCGGCCTGCTGTTGTGGGGCACCGGCTGGGTGGTGGTCTCGGCCGGCCACCTGGCCGAGCGGCACGCCCTGATCATCCTCGTCGCGCTGGGCGAGTCGATCATCGCCCTCGGCTTCGGCCCCGGGTTCACCGCGGGCCTGCCGCTCAGCTGGCCGGTGGTCCTCGCGGGGACGCTCGGCATCGTGGTCGTCGCGTCGTTCTGGTGGTCGTACTTCGACACGCTCGCCCTGGCCCTGGAGCAGACGCTGCACCGCACCCGGGAGCGGGTCGCCCGGCTCCGGCTGGCCCGCGACGCCTACACGTACCTGCACCTGCCGCTGATCGCGGGAATCATCCTGTTCGCGCTCGGCCTCAAGGGCCAGCTGGCCGAGGCGGCCGACCCGGCCACCCCCCGGTGGGGCGAGCGGCTCGGGATCTTCGGGGCCCTCGTCCTCCACGGCGGGGCCACTGTCTACTTGCTCACGCTGGTCGCCCTCGGCCGGCGCGTGCTGGGCATCGTGCGCTGGCCGTCCGTCGCGGCGGTGGCGGTGCTGGTCCTGCTGACGCCCGTCGCGGCCCGACTCCGGGAGCTGATCGCGCTTGCGGTGCTCGCGCTCGTGGTGGCCTCGGCGACGGTGGTGCAGACGGTCGTCGACACGCCACGCCGGCGGCACGTCCGGCAGGTGGCGCTGGAGGAGCAGCTCGCCGCCGAGGCCGACCAGACCCGGTGGCGGGGTGAGCACCTGTGACGCCGTGGGCCCCCCCCCCCGGGGGGGGGCCCCGCGGCGGGGTCCCAGCACGGC
>NZ_JBFAMU010000165.1:0-9951 GCF_040656655.1 Micromonospora sp. NPDC049799 | reverse complement strand
GTGGTGGTCGTCCTGGTCGCCGGCCTGCGCGCGGTCGGGTTGCGGGTCTCGCTGGTGGTGCTGGTCGCCGGTGTGCTCGCGGTGCTCGCCGTGCGGCGGGTGACCGCCGGCCTCGCGCCGTCGCCCCCACCCCGGGCCGGCACCCGCACCTTCACCGGTGACGGCCCCGCTCCACGGGACGCGGTGCGGACCGCCATCAACGGGTGGGAGGTGCCGCTCGACTGGGCGGCGAACCGCCCCGAGCGCTTCACCGAGGTGGTCCTGCCGCGCCTCGGTGACCTCGCCGACGAGCGGCTGCGGCTGCGGCACGGCCTCAACCGCGACTCGGACCCGGTACGCGCCCGCGCCCTGCTGGGCGAGCGGCTCTGGACCTTCCTGGAAACCCCGCCCCGCCGCACCCCGTCGCCGCGCGACCTCGCGGCGATCGTCGCCGAACTGGAGAAGATATGAACGACGTGGACCGCAGCATGCCCGCCACGGAGGTGGGCCACCTCGCCCGGGCGGTGCTGGAGGCGGTCGGCCAGGTCGTCGTCGGCAAGCGGGATGCGCTGGAGCTGGTGCTCGCCGGGATCCTCGCCGGTGGGCACGTGCTGCTGGAGGACCTGCCCGGTCTGGGCAAGACGCTGACCGCGCGCTCGTTCGCGCAGGCCCTCGGGCTGGACTTCCGCCGGCTCCAGTTCACCCCCGACCTGCTCCCCGCCGACGTCACCGGCTCGTTCCTGTACGACCAGCGCAGCGGTGACTTCTCGTTCCGGGCCGGCCCGGTCTTCACCAACCTGCTGCTCGCCGACGAGATCAACCGGACGCCGCCGAAGACCCAGTCGGCCCTGCTGGAGGCGATGCAGGAGAAGCAGGTGTCGGTGGAGGGCGTCACGTACCGGCTGGACGAGCCGTTCCATGTGCTGGCCACCGCCAACCCCATCGAGTACGAGGGCACCTACCCGCTGCCCGAGGCGCAGCTCGACCGTTTCCTCCTGCGGGTCTCCTTCGGCTACCCGGAGCACGGCGAGGAGTGGGAGGTGCTGCGCCGGCGGATGGCCCGCCGCCGGGAGGAGGCGGAGATCAAGCCGGTGGTCGACGCCGCCACGCTCCGTGCCATGCAGACGGCGCTGGAGGACGTCGTGGTCGAGGACTCCGTCGGCCACTACATCGTGTCGCTGACCGCCGCCACCCGCGAGCACCCGTCGGTGCTGGTCGGCGCGTCCCCCCGTGGTTCGCTGGCCCTGCTGCTGCTGTCCCGCGTACGGGCGGTGATGGCCGGCCGTGACTACGTGGTGCCGGAGGACGTCAAGGAGGTGGCGGTGCCCGCGCTGGCGCACCGCATCACGCTGCGCCCCGAGATGTGGCTGCGCCGGGTCGATCCGTCCTTCGTGGTCGGTGAGGTGCTGGATGCCACGCCGGCCCCGGCCAGCGGCGCGCTGCCCAGCTACGCCGCCGGTCGGCCCGGACGTTGATGGCCGCGCCCGTCGTGTCACCCCGGAACGACGTGTCGGAGCCGGTCGCCGGCTGGGCGCCGACCCGGGCGCTGGGCCGCGCCGTGCTGCTGACCGGTCTGCTCCTCGTCGCGGGCGTACTGCTGGGCCGGGTCGACCTGATCGTGCTCGCCACCCCGTTCGCGGTCGGCACCGCGTACGCTCTGCGGCGCCGGCCGGCCGCGCTGCCGCAGGTGTGGGTCTCGCACGACGACGAGCACCTGGTGGAGGGCGGCGAGCTGACCGCGACGGTCACCGTCGGCAACCCGGACGTGGTCGACTACGACCTGACGGTCCTCCGGACCCGCGTCTCGTCGTGGCTGCGGGTCGACCGGGCCACCATCGCCGGTGCCGTGACACGGCTCGGCTCCGACACGTCGCCGGCCACCGACCGGCCCTTCGTGACGGGCGTACCGCGCGACACCGCCGTCGACCTGGTCCTGGGCGGCGGCGCGCTGCGCTGGGGGCGGCACCCGGTCGGCCCGGCCGGTGTCCGGGTGTGCGCCGCGCAGGGCCTGCTGGTCTCCCGCGTGGTCATCGCCGAGCCGGCCCGGGTGCGCGTCTACCCGGTGACCGAGCCGTTCGAGGCCGTGGAGGCGATGCCCCGGGCGGCCGGGCTGGTCGGCGCGCACCACTCCCGCAAGCCCGGCGAGGGCGGCGAGCTGGCCGGTGTGCGGGTCTTCGCCCCCGGGGACCGGTTGCGTCGCATCGACTGGCGGGTCTCCCTGCGGGCGCGGCAGCTGCACGTGGCGGCCACCCTCTCCGACCGGGACGCCGAGGTGGTCGTGCTGCTCGACGTGCTGGCCGAGGCGGGCCGCTCCGGCGGGGTGACGGGGACGGCGTCGGTGCTGGACACCACCGTCCGGGCCGCTGCCGCGATCGCCGAGCACTACCTGTACCGGGGTGACCGGGTCGCGCTGCTGGAGCACGGTCCGGCCGCTCGCCGGCTCCGCCCGGCCACCGGCCGCCGGCAGTACCTGACCGTGCTGGAGTGGCTGCTCGACGTGCGCGCGGAGTCCTCGCCCCAGGAGTCGTACGACCACCTGTTCGGCCCGCAGCTGCTCTCCGCCGACGCGCTGGTGGTGGTCCTCACCCCGCTGCTGGACGAGCGGTCCGCGCAGATGCTGGCCCGGCTCGCCCGCTCCGGGCGGTTCGTGGTCGCCGTGGACACCCTGCCCGCCGACCTCCCACCGCCGAAGGACCGGGGGTGGGCCGAGGTCGCGTACCGGTTGTGGCGGCTGGACCGGGACACGATGATCGACCAGTTGCGTGAGCACGGCGTGCCGGTGGTCCGCTGGGCCGGCACCGGCAGTCTCGACCAGGTACTGCGCGACGTGGCCCGCCTGGCCATCGCCCCCCGGGTGGGTGGCCGGTGATCACCGTCGTCGCCGACCGGCTGCGCGGGGCGCGGACCGCGCTGGCCCGGGTCAGCCTCACGCCGTTGCTGGTCCGCGTGGGCATTTTCCTCAGCGTGCTGCTCGGCATGGTCCTCGCGTACCCGGCGGAGGTGCTCCTCGGCCGGTCGTTCGGCGGCCTGCTCCTGGTGGCGGTGCTGCCCGCGCTCAGCCCCCGCCGGGTCTGGCCGACCTTCGCGGCGCTGGTCACCGTGGGTGGGTGGCTGGTCGCCACCGACGGGTACGGCCGGCCGATCGCCCTGTGGCGGCTGCTCGCCGTGGCGGCGGTGCTGTACCTCACCCACACGCTCTGCGCGCTCGCCGCCGTGCTGCCGTACGACGCGGTGGTGGACCCCGAGCTGATCGTCCGCTGGCTGCTGCGGGCGGGTGCCGTGCTGCTCGCCACGTCGGTCCTCGGCGTCCTGCTGGTCGAACTCGCCGCCGTCGGCGACGGCCGGGGAGTCCAGGCGGCGACGGTTGCCGGCCTGGCCCTCGCCGCCGTGGTGACGGCGTTGCTGGGCTGGCTGCTGCGCCGCAAGTGAGCGCCGAAACGGGGGAGTTACGCAGCTCACAGGTGTTGTGCTCCGTCACAGATGGGGGCCGCGATCGGGATTAGCTGAGCCGCGCGGGGAAAGATAGACGACGTGAATCCGAAGCGGATCCTTGTGGTGGGTGCCGGCCACGTCGGCCTGTACGCGGCCCTGCGCCTGTCGAAGAAGCTCAGCTCCCGTGAGGCTGAGGTCATCGTGGTCGACCCCCAGCCCCACATGACCTACCAGCCCTTCCTGCCCGAGGCGGCGGCCGGCAACATCTCGCCGCGCCACTCCGTGGTGCCGCTGCGCCGTGAGTTGCGCAAGTGCAAGGTCGTGGCCGGTGCGGTGAAGCGGATCGACCACGACCGCAAGACCGCGGTGGTGCAGCCGATCAGCGGTCCGGCCCGGGAGATCCCGTACGACCACGTCGTCGTCGCCCCCGGTTCGGTGTCCCGGACGCTGCCGATCCCCGGCCTGCACGAGCACGGCATCGGGTTCAAGACCATCGGCGAGGCCATCTACCTGCGCAACCACGTGCTGGATCGGCTCGACGTGGCGGCTGCCACGGCGGACCCGCGGATCCGGCGCTCGGCGCTGACCTTCACCTTCGTCGGTGGTGGTTACGCCGGCATCGAGGCACTCGCCGAGATGGAGGACATGGCCCGGGACGCTCTGAAGTACTACCCGGAGCTGAAGCCCGAGGACATGCGCTGGGTGCTGGTCGAGGCGACCCAGCGGGTGCTGCCGGAGGTCGACCGGGACATGGGCGCCTACACCGTGCAGCAGCTCCTCAAGCGGAACATGGACATCCGGCTGGACACCCGGCTGGAGTCGTGCGTCGATGGTGTGGTGAAGCTCTCCGACGGAGACAGCTTCGCCTCGGACACCATCGTCTGGACGGCGGGCGTGAAGCCGTCGCCGATGCTGGACTCGACCGACTTCCCGCGTGACGAGCGGCGCCGCATCACCTGCCTGCCCACCCTCCAGGTGGTCGACGGCGACCGGGTCGTCGAGGGCGCGTGGAGCGCCGGTGACTGCGCGGCCGTGCCGGACCTGACCAAGGAGCCGGGCAACTACTGCTCGCCGAGCGCGCAGCACGCGGTCCGGCAGGCCGCCCGGATGGCCGACAACATCGTCAACGTCATCCGTGGCCGCGAGCCGGTGGACTACAAGCACAAGCACGCCGGCAGCGTCGCCAGCCTCGGCCTGCACAAGGGTGTCGCGCAGGTCTACGGCATCAAGATGACCGGCTGGCCGGCGTGGTTCATGCACCGGACGTACCACATGAGCCGGATCCCGTCGTTCAACCGGAAGGTCCGGGTCGTGGTCGACTGGTCGCTGGCGTTCTTCCTCAAGCGTGAGGTGGTCGCCCTGGGGCAGCTGCACGACCCGCGCGAGGAGTTCGTCGAGGCCTCCCAGCCGGTCGGCGCCCGCGCCGTCTGAGGCGTAGGTGTGAGGAAGGGCCCCTTCTTGCCGTTTCCGGTAGAGGAGGGGCCCTTTCTTAACGTCCGGGGTGTCTCAGACGCGCCAGATCCAGGCGTCGGCGATCCGGGTGGAAGGGCCGTACAGGTCCTCCAGGGTGCCCCGGAGGCTGTCCGCGTACGGGGTGTCCACGGTGAGCGCCACGCAGGACGCGCCCCAGAAGTCGGCGTCCCGTACCGCCTGGCGGCGCTGTTCCTCTCCGACGACCGGCCGCAGGCCCCGCTTGGCGACCTCGGCGAGCAGCGCCGAGGTGGGCTGCTTGAACGTGCCGATGGCCGCCGAGCCGTTCCGCCCGTGCGGGCCGATGAAGAAGCCTTCCGGCATCCCGAACGCGACGTCCGCGGCTGTCGCCCAGCGCATCGGCCACGGGTCACGCGGGGTGGCCGGCGGCACCGGGACCAGCACCCCACCGGGCGGTACGCACTGGCGCCAGTGCCCTCCGGTGACGAACTCCGGCACCGGCGGGCGACCGCTCGTGGGCAGTGGCACGGGGAACAGCGGCAACAGCGCCGCGCCGACCGCCGCCGGGACCAGCCGCCGGGCCCGTCCGGTGCTCGCCGACGCCCGGTCGACGGCCAGGACCAGCAGCGTGGCGACCAGCGGGAGCACCGCGAGCGCGAAGCGTATCGGCAGCGCACCGTCGACCACCGGCACGTCGGCCAGCAGCGCGAACGGCCCCGGCACCCCGGTGCGCTGCCCGTCCACCACGAGCCGGGGGCCGAGTGAGAGCGTCCCCATCGCGAGCGCGGCGACCAGGCAGGCGACCACCAGGGGCCGGCGCCCCAGCCAGAACGCGCAGCCGACGGTGACCAGCAGCAGCGGCCAGCCGAGGAACGTGTTGTACTCGGCCGGGCCGGTGGTCAGTCGGGCGGCGTCGTCGCCGCCGATCACGGACAGCGGTGACAACGTCCACCAGCTGCGCAGGTCCGCCGAGAAGTAGTGCGGGCTGAACATGCCCGTGGCGACGCCCTGCGGCCCCAGGAACTGGAACCACAGGGGCCACCCGATGACCAGCAGGGCCAGCCCGACGGCGACCATCATCCCGCCGGCGAAGCTGGGCAGGGCGCGCCGCGCCAGGTCCCGGTCCACCACGGCGTAGGTGACCGCCATCACCAGCAGGGTGACGAAGGTCAGGAAGAGCACCTCCTCGCCGACGAACGCCTGCGCGCTGACCGCCGCGGCGAGCCCCACCGCCGAGCTGAGCAGTCGTCGCTGGTCCGGCCCGCCGCGTTCGGGATCGGCGGCGCGCAGCATCCGGACGACCAGCCAGACGATCATCGGGACCAGCCACTGCGCGGTCATGTGCAGATGGCTGTTGGACTGGGAGACCATTCCGGGGCCGAAGCCGCACAGGGCCGCGCCCAGCCCGGCGGCGAACCGGCGGGCGCCCAGCAGCCGGGTGAACAGCAGGTACCAGGCGGCGGCCGTGCCGGCCAGGTTCGCCCCGACCAGGAGGGCGAACGTGACCGGCGCGCCGAGCGTCAGGGTGACCGGGGCGAGGAGCACACCGAGCGCGATGATCGTGGTGTTGGCCATCAGGTTCACCCCGTCCGGCGCGTTGAGCCGGTCGGTGAGCAGGTCGAAGTCGCCGAGCAGCGCCCGGGCGTCGACGGCGAGGAACCACTCGTAGAGGGCCTGGTCCGCCGGATTGAGCGCGAGCGTCCGGGAGCCGGGGTCCGGCCACAGCCCGTGGGTCAGCCACGCGGCCGCGGCGACGAAGAGCAGCACGACCGCCAGGTCCGCCCGGGAGCGGCCGACGGCCGCCCGCAGCCGGCCCCACCGCGGCGAGCGGTCGGCTCGGCGTACGTCCTGGTGAGGGGCGGCGTCGGGGGCCGTGGGGGCTGCGCTGCTCACGGCTCGACCCTAGTGCCGGGGCCGCCTCGGGGTACGTCGGGTCGCGGCTGACCCGCTACGGTGACACTGCACGTGCGTGCGTTCACCCGCCCGGGTGGTGGAACGGCAGACACGGCCGCCTTAAAAGCGGCTGCCGCAAGGCGTGCGGGTTCGACCCCCGCCCCGGGCACCGAACCTTTCAGCTTCCGCTCAGGGTTGTGATCTCCACGGGAGTCGCATCGCCGTTTACTCTTGACAGTGCACGTTGACGTGCAATGACCCCCTGAGGGAGGCCTGACAGTGAAGACTTCGAACCCGGTGCTCGCCCGGCTCGGCCAGGCGGCCGAGCGGGAGCGTTCCGCCGGGTACGCCCCGACCGGGCCGTACGGACAGCCCGGCTACCCCCAGCAGTACCCGACGGAGGCCGGCTACCCGGCCGCTCCGCCGGCCGTCAACACCATGTCGATCGACGACGTGGTGGTCAAGACGGTCACGCTTCTCGGCATCCTCGGCCTGTCCGCCGCGGCCGCCTGGGTGCTGGTCCCGGACGCGCTGCTCGGCGTCGCGTGGATCGGTGCGGCGGTGGTCGGTCTCGTGCTCGGCCTGATCATCTCGTTCTCCCGGATGGCGAACCCGGCGCTCGTCGTCGCGTACGCCGTCGTCGAGGGCGTCTTCGTCGGCATGGTCAGCAAGTACTTCGAGACGCTCTACAGCGGCATCGTGCTTCAGGCGGTGACCGCCACGTTCGGTGTCTTCTTCGTGATGGCCATGCTCTACAAGGCGAAGGTCATCCGGGCGACCCCGAAGTTCGTCAAGGGCATGATCGCCGTGATGGCCGGCCTGTTCGCCGTCATGCTGATCAACCTGGTGCTGGCGCTGTTCGGCGTCAACACCGGCCTGCGTGACGGCAGCCCGCTGGCCATCGGCTTCAGCCTGGTCTGCATCGTGGTGGCCTCGCTGAGCTTCGTGCTCAGCTTCAAGGAGGTCGAGGACGGCGTCCGGATGGGGCTGCCGCAGCGCTACTCCTGGGTCGCCGCCTTCGGCATCCTGGTCAGCCTGGTCTGGCTCTACATCGAGATCCTGCGCCTGCTGAGCTACTTCCAGGGCGACGACTGACCGCCCACCCGCACCAACCCGACGGCGCCCGCCCCCCACGGGGGCGGGCGCCGTCGCGTCCCCCCACCTACCCTCGCGATCTTGCACTTTGTGCCGGGGCGAAACGGTCACAGCTGGCATAACGGCGACCTCAAGTGCAAGATCGCGGGGGACGGGGGGTGCGTAGACTTCGCGGGGTGGCGGAACGCGGTGGGCTGGAGCAGGCGGTGGAGCTGCTCGTGCGGCAGGTGGGGCACTGGCAGCAGCCCCGGTGGGCGGCTCCCGCCGAGACCGGGAACGTGTCGCGGGCGGACCTCGTGCACCGGTTGGTGCAGGAGATCGCCAACCTGGTCGCGGACGTGGAGGGCCTGCCCCGCCGTACGGTCCCTCGGCTCGACAACGACCTCGCCCTGCCCGACCAGCTCCGCGTGGTCGCCGCCGACCTCCTGGCGGCCGGCGCACCGGCCGACGTGCTGGCCCGGGCCGCCGACGAGGTGACCGCCACCCGCGCCGCCCTCTGACCAGAAACCCCGGGGGCACCGCCGCGTACGCGACGGCCCGCCGACCCGGGAGCGGGTGGGCGGGCCGTCGGGCGAGCGTCAGCTCAGGCGTTCGAGAACCATGGCCATGCCCTGGCCGCCGCCGACGCACATGGTCTCCAGACCGATGGTCTTGTCGTGCCAGTCGAGGGCGTTGAGCAGGGTGCCGGTGATCCGGGCGCCGGTCATGCCGAACGGGTGGCCGATCGCGATCGCGCCGCCCATCACGTTCAGCTTCTCCTCCGGGATGCCCAGCTGCCGATAGGAGGGGATCACCTGGGCGGCGAACGCCTCGTTGATCTCCACCAGGTCCACGTCGTCGATGGTCATGCCGGCCCGCTTGAGCGCCTGCTTCGAGGCCTCGACCGGACCGAGGCCCATGATCTCCGGGGAGAGGGCGGTCACGCCGGTGGAGACGATCCGCGCCAGCGGGGTCAGGCCCAGGTCCCGCGCCCGCTGGGCGCTCATGATCACCACGGCGGCGGCGCCGTCGTTGAGCGGGCAGCAGTTGCCGGCGGTGATCCGCCCGTCCGGACGGAACACCGGCTTCAGCCCGGCGACCGCCTCCAGCGTCACACCGGCCCGGGGGCCGTCGTCGGTGCTGACCACGGTGCCGTCCGGCGTGGTGACCGGGGTGATCTCCCGGGCCCAGAAGCCGTCGGCGATCGCCTTCTCGGCGAGATTCTGGCTGCGTACGCCGAACTCGTCCATGTCGGCGCGGCTCACGTCGTACGCCTGGGCCAGGTTCTCGGCGGTCTGACCCATGGTCAGGTAGATGTCCGGCAGCTCGCCGGCCTCGCGCGGGTCGGACCACACCTCGGCGCCGCCCTGCGCCCGCCGCGCGGAACGCTCGCGCGCGGCGGCGAAACGCGGGTTCTCCCAGCCGCCGCCGACCAGCGCCTGCGCCTCCGGGGGCAGACCGTCGGAGTTGCCCCGGGCGTACCGGGAGACGGTCTCCACACCGGCGGAGATGAACACATCGCCCTCGCCGGCCCGGATCGCGTGCATCGCCATCCGGGTGGTCTGCAGCGATGAGGCGCAGTACCGGGTCAGGGTGGCGCCCGGCAGGCCGTCGAGGCCCAGGAGGGTGGCGACCACACGGGCCATGTTGAAGCCCTGCTCGCCGCCGGGCAGGCCGCAGCCCAGGTAGAGGTCTTCGATCTCCGTCGGGTCGAGCTGCGGGATCTTGTCGAGGGCGGCCTGCACGATGGTCGCGGCGAGATCGTCCGGACGGACGTCGCGCAGGGACCCCTTGTGCGCCCGGCCGATGGGGGAGCGGGCGGTGGCGACGATGACGGCGTCGCGGGACGACTCAGTCGGCATGAACCAACGTTAACCCGTCAGTAACATGGCGCGGAAGCCGCGCCGGCGGCGGGAAATGTCACCCGGGCGACCGCGGTGCGGGTCAGTGGCGGGGGGCGACCGCCGCGGCGGCGGCGACGGCGGGCAGCAGCGCGTGTGCCCACACCCGGTAGCCGTCGGCCGAGGGGTGGAAGCCGTCGTGGCAGAGCGTCCCCGCGTCGGCGCGGAAGACCGGGCCGGTCTCGGCGGCCAGGTCGACCACGGTGCCGCCCGCGTCGAGCACCGCGGCGGTCTGCGCCCG
>NZ_JBFAMU010000164.1:0-9973 GCF_040656655.1 Micromonospora sp. NPDC049799 | reverse complement strand
GGCCGCCGCCTCCTCGCGGCGGTCGACCGCCTCCCTGGCGTGGGCGCCACCCACCGCGCGGCCCCGCACCGCCCCAGCAACGGCGGCTGAGGGTGTAAGGAAGGGGCCCTTCCTAACGCCTGCGGTAGAGCAGGGGCCCCTTCTTAACACCGGGAGCTACCGTGTACGTCGGGACTCGGGCGGAAGGACGGCGATGACGGCACCGGAGAGCGGAGACCTGGAGCGATCGCTCGGGCGGCGGATGAGCGGGGCGGCCGGCCTTGCCGCGCTCGCCGGCCTTGCCTGGGTGGCCCGCGACGTGCCGCTGGCCCTCGGCGGCCGGCTGGTCGGGGCCCGGGCCGAGCGGGCCGCCCGTTCGCCGCAGTTCCGCGACGGCACCTTCCGCAACCCCGCGAGCAGCCGACCGATGGCCGGTACACCGGACCGGAGCCTGATCCGGGAGCTGATCTTCGGTAAGCAGAAGCGCCGGCCGAGCAGCGCCGTGCCGCTGCTGCGTCCGGCCGAGCGGCACCTCGACGGCGACGACGCGCACACCGAACTCGGCATCGTCTGGTACGGGCACGCGTCCGTGCTGGTCGAGATCGAGGGCCGCCGGGTGCTGCTCGACCCGGTGTGGAGCGAGCGGTGCTCCCCCTCCGCGACGGTCGGGCCGAAGCGGCTGCACGAACCCCCGGTACGCCTGGACGAGCTGCCCCGGCTCGACGCGATCCTGATCTCCCACGACCACTACGACCACCTCGACCTGGCCACCGTGCGGGAGCTGACCGCCCGTCAGTCCGCGCCGTTCGTGGTGCCGCTCGGTGTGGGCGCGCACCTCGACCGGTGGGGCGTACCGGCCGACCGGATCATCGAGCTGGACTGGTCGGAGAGCCACGACGTCGGCGGCATCGAGTTGATCGCCACGCCCGCCCAGCACTTCTCCGGCCGGGGCCTGCGCCGTGACGGCACGCTCTGGAGCTCCTGGGTGATCGCCGGCGCGCACCGGAAGGTCTTCTACACCGGCGACTCCGGCTACTTCCCGGGGTACGCGCAGATCGGCGCCGAGCACGGCCCGTTCGACGTGACGCTCATGCAGATCGGCGCGTACGACCGGGCGTGGCCGAGCATCCACATGTTCCCCGAGGAGGCCGTCTCCGCCCACCTCGACCTGCGCGGCGGACTGATGATCCCGGTGCACTGGGCGACGTTCAACCTCGCCCTGCACGACTGGTCCGACCCGGTGAACCGGATCTGGGCCGAGGCCAAGAACCGGGACGTCCGGCTCGCGGTGCCCCGCCCCGGCGAGCGGGTGGTGGTGGACGATCCGCCGGCCGTGGACGGCTGGTGGCAGGCCGTCGCCTGAGCCCCTACAGGACGAAGGCGTCGGTCCAGAGGGCGCCGGAGCGGCCGGACAGCGCGTCCAGCATCGCCACCGCCTGACCGTCGGTGAGCTGCGCGACGAAGTCGACGATCGCCCGGCCGCGGGCCTTGCCGATCCGGTCCGGCGTACGCGGGTGCAGCTCCGCCTCGGCCAGCTCGACGAGGTCGTGCAGCCGCCGGGGCAGCCGGGACTCCTCGGCCGGGTCGAGCAGCCACTCCCACAGCGCCTCGACCAGGGTGCCCAGCAGTTGCGCCTGACCGCGCTGGTGCAGGGCCAGATCCGGGCGGGCCAGCACGAACCGGTGGTGCACGAACTTGAGCACCTGCACCTCGTGCCACTGGGCCGGGGCGAGCAGCACGTGCCCCGACCGCACCGAGGGGTTCTCGACCACGGTGATCGCGTCGACGAACCGCGTGGTCCAGCGGGCGGAGAAGCGGGCCACGTACTGCTCGGCCTCGATCGAGCCGTCGAACGGCATCGCGAGCAGCCCCTCCACCAGCTCCTCGCGGACGTGCTCGACGGCGGCGGCGAACGCGTCGTCGTCGGCGATCCACCCGTCCTTGCGGTGCAGCTGCCGACGCAGCCGCTCGATCGCCGCGCCGGGCCGGCGGGCCGCCCCGGCCAGCGCCGGTCCGGTGATCGCCCGGAAGTGGCCGCTCTCCCGCTGCCAGGCGGTCAGTTCGGCGGCCACCGCCCCCTGCTGGAGCACACCGACCCGGTAGAAGTCCTCCACGTCGTGGATGGCGTACGCGACGTCGTCGGCGGTGTCCATCACCGACGCCTCGACGGTCTGCTGCCAGTCGGCGATCCGCCCGACGAACGGCTCGCGGGCCTGGCGCAGGTCGTCGACCTCGGTGCGGTACGCCCCGAACTTCAGCGACCCGCTGTCCGGGTCGTCGGGCGGCGGGGTGGCCCCGCGCGGCGCCGGGTCCAGCAGGCGGGGGTGCGGGTCCGGGTGGTCCAGTCGGGTCCACGGGTACTTCAGCAGGGCGGCCCGGACCGCCGCGGTGAGGTCCAGGCCGGTGGTCGCGGCGCCGCGGATCTCCGTGGAGGTGACGATCCGGTACGACTGGGCGTTGCCCTCGAAGCCGTCGGTGAGCCCGAGCCGGTGCCGGGCCAGCCGGTCCAGCACCCGCTCCCCGAGGTGCCCGAAGGGCGGGTGGCCGAGGTCGTGGGCGAGCGCGGCGGCCTCCACCACGTCCGGGTCGCAGCCGCCGAGCTTCTCCAGCAGGTCGCGGTGCGCCGCGTCGGCGGTGAGCCGCTCGGCGATCGCCCGGGCCACCTGGGCGACCTTCAGGCTGTGGGTGAGCCGGTTGTGCACCAGCAGGCCCGAGCCGCCGGGGCTGACGACCTGGGTGACGCCGTTCAGCCGGGCGAAGAAGGGCGAGGCGACGATCCGGTCCCGGTCGGCCCGGAACGGGCTTGCGGCCAGGTCACCGAGGGTTCGGGCACTGCCGCCGAACAGCCGCCGCGCCCGGGGCTCCGCAGGTGGTTCCATGATCGCCACGCTAGCGCGGCAGAATGCAGGGCGGAAACCACTCCCGAAGGCGGATCGAGATCGTGACCCTCTCTGTTCATCAGCGGATCGCCGAGGAGCTCGGCGTCGCCGAGCGCCAGGTACGCGCGGCCGTGGAGCTGCTCGACGGCGGCGCCACGGTGCCGTTCATCGCCCGCTACCGCAAGGAGGCCACCGGCCTGCTCGACGACAGCCAGCTACGAACGCTGGAGGAGCGGCTGCGCTACCTGCGCGAGCTGGACGAACGGCGAACGGCGGTGCTGGAGTCGATCCGCGGCCAGGGCAAGCTCGACGAGGCCCTGGAAGCGCAGATCATGGCGGCCGACTCGAAGTCCCGCCTGGAGGACATCTACCTGCCATACAAGCCGAAGCGGCGGACCCGGGCGCAGATCGCCCGCGAGGCGGGACTGGAGCCGCTGGCCGAGTCGCTGCTGGCCGACCCGTCGCAGGACCCGAGGACCGTCGCCGCCGGCTTCGTCGACGCGGAGAAGGGCGTCGCGGACGCCGCGGCCGCGCTGGAGGGCGCCCGCGCCATCCTCATCGAGCGCTTCGCCGAGGACGCCGACCTCATCGGCACCCTGCGCGAGCAGATGTGGTCGCGGGGCCGGCTGGTCTCCCGCGTACGCGAGGGGCAGGAGACGGCCGGCGCCAAGTTCGCCGACTACTTCGACTTCGCCGAGCCGTACCCGAAGCTGCCGTCGCACCGGATCCTCGCCATGTTCCGGGGCGAGAAGGAGGGCGTGCTCGATCTGACCATGGACCCGGAGTCCGACGGTGACTCCGACGCGGCGGTGACCGGCCCGACGCGCTACGAGGCGGCCATCGCCGGCCGCTTCGGCGTCCGCGACGCCGGCCGCCCCGGCGACCGGTGGCTCGCCGACACGGTGCGTTGGGCCTGGCGTACGCGGATCCTCATCCACCTCGGCGCGGACCTGCGGATGCGGCTGTGGCAGGCCGCCGAGGAGGAGGCCGTCCGGGTCTTCGCCACCAACCTGCGGGACCTGCTGCTCGCCGCGCCGGCCGGCGCCCGGCCGACGATGGGGCTGGACCCGGGCCTGCGAACCGGCGTGAAGGTGGCGGTGGTGGACGGCACCGGCAAGGTGGTCGCCACCGACACCATCTACCCGCACGAGCCGCGCCGGCAGTGGGACGCCTCCATCGACACCCTGGCGAAACTGGCCGCCGCGCACGGCGTCGAGCTGGTGGCGATCGGCAACGGCACCGCCAGCCGGGAGACCGACAAGCTGGCCGGTGAGCTGATCAAGCGGCATCCGGAGCTGCCGCTGACCAAGGTGGTGGTGTCCGAGGCGGGTGCGTCGGTCTACTCCGCGTCCGCGTACGCCTCCCAGGAGCTCCCGGGCCTGGACGTGTCGCTGCGCGGCGCGGTGTCCATCGCCCGCCGCCTGCAGGACCCGCTCGCGGAGCTGGTGAAGATCGACCCGCGTTCGATCGGCGTCGGGCAGTACCAGCACGACCTGTCCGAGGTGAAGCTGTCGCGCTCGCTGGACGCGGTCGTCGAGGACTGCGTGAACGCGGTCGGCGTGGACGTGAACACCGCCTCCGCACCGCTGCTCACCCGCGTCTCCGGCATCGGCGCCGGCCTGGCCGAGAACATCGTGCTGCACCGGGACGCCAACGGGCCGTTCCGCACCCGCGGGGAGTTGAAGAAGGTCGCCCGGCTCGGCCCGAAGGCGTTCGAGCAGTGCGCGGGCTTCCTGCGCATCCCCGGCGGCGACGACCCGCTGGACTCCTCCAGCGTGCACCCCGAGGCGTACCCGGTGGTGCGGCGCATCCTCGCCGGCACCGGCCACGACCTGCGCGGGTTGATCGGGAAGTCGGCGATCCTGCGGGGCCTGCGCGCCACCGACTTCGTCGACGAGCGGTTCGGCCTGCCCACCGTCACCGACATCCTCGCCGAGCTGGAGAAGCCGGGCCGGGACCCGCGCCCGGAGTTCCGTACCGCGACCTTCGTCGAGGGCGTCGAAAAGATCGGCGACCTCACTCCCGGGATGATCCTGGAGGGCGTCGTCACCAACGTCGCGGCGTTCGGCGCGTTCGTCGACGTCGGGGTGCACCAGGACGGCCTGGTGCATGTCTCGGCCATGTCCCGGACGTTCGTCAAGGACCCCCGCGAGGTGGTCAAGTCCGGCGACGTGGTGCGGGTGAAGGTGCTCGACGTCGACGTACCCCGAAAGCGCATCTCGCTGACGCTCCGTCTGGAGGACGACGCGGACGCCGGGCGCGGCGGGGCGCAGGGCGGCGGACGCGAGCGCGGGCCCGGCGGTCGGGGTCCGGACGCCGGCGGTCGGGGCGGATCCGGGGCGTCCGGACGCACATCCGGCTCCCCTGCCGGCCGCAGCGGTGGGCAGCGCCAACGGCAGGGCCGCAGTGGTGGCAGTGGTGGCAGTGGTGGCAGTGGTGGCAGTGGTGGCGCACCGGCACCGGTCAACGACGCCATGGCCGAGGCACTGCGGCGCGCTGGCCTCGCCTGACGACACGCCGCCACGCGAGCGCGGCGTGGGTGAGGTGGGGTGGTTCGACCGTGTCGAGCTGCCCCACCGGGTGGGGCACGGCTGCGGCCCCGACATCGCCCGCGGCCCCGCACCGCCCGGGCGAGGTGTCTGTCGTACCTGCGTCCGGATTGTCCGACCACCGGGCGCGCGGCACGGCACGGCATGGCGCCGGCGCCGGTCTCACCGATGGGGCAGCTCGACAGCGGCGCGGTAACGGACGCCGCTCCCGGTCCACGGCGCCGTACCGGGCGAGCGAACCCAGCGGTACCGGCGGCCGGGACGGGCGGTGGACCCAGGAAGACGGTGGTCGTACCGTCGAGGTCGTGGCATCCGAGGACGGCCTGGAGTGGCGGGAGTGGCGGCGACGGGCGGTGTCGGCGCACGCCGCGGCCGACGAGCGGCGGCGGGCGGCGGAGCAGGCCGAGGCGGCGAAGCTGGTGGCCCGGTTCGTCGCCGAGGCGGTCCGGCGTGGGCTGCCAACCACCCGGCTCACCGCGCGGTCGTACGACGGGCAAAGCCGGTACCGGACCGCGCTGCGCGGGTGGTACGTGGACCGGGCGCGCAGCCGTGCCGTGGACACCGACGGCCGGTTCCATCTGCTGACCGTGCCCGGTGGTCTGCGAGCCCGGCTGTTCGGGGCCGACCCGCAGCCCAGCCCACCGCCACTGGTCGTCGGCGCGGGAGGACGCGACGGCGAGTCGATCCCGTTGGAGGTCCTGCTCGCCCGGCGGCTCGATGGCGGCGGTTCCTGACGCCGGTCAGCGCGCGGAGGAGTCCCGTCGGGCCACGTACGCCCACCAACCGCCCTGCACCGCGAGCGTGAGCAGCCCGGCCAGCACGATCGCGCAGATGTTGATCACGAGTTGCAGGGCCGAGCCGGCCGCCTCGTGCCACACCCCGTACGCGACGGCGACCGCGACGTTCGCGGCGGCCGGCACGGTGGTCACCGAGATCAGCACGCCGACCAGCGAACCGGACTTCTTCGCGGTCAGGGACAGCATGCCGGCCACGCCGGCGAGCAGGCCGACCACCCAGGACAGGGCGTCGGGGTGCCAGATGAAGCTGGTCAGCGGGCGCTCGGCCTCCAACATCTCACGACTGACCAGGTCGGCGGCGGTGAGCGCCCAGGTGCTCAGCACGGTCGCCAGCATGGCGACGACGAAGCCCACCAGCAGCGCCTGCACGGAGCGGACGATCGTCCGGGGCTTGCGTCGCAGCAGCGCCACACAGAGCGCCGCGAGGGGCCCGAACTCGGGGCCGACGACCATCGCGCCGACGATGAGGATCGGCTGGTCCAGCAGGACGCCGATGCCGGCGATCATCGTGGCGACGGTGATCAGCACCAGGTAGGTGCCGGACAGCACCGTCTGCTCACCGGTCTTGGCGGCGATCTCGTCCCAGACCACCGCGTCCTCGCCGTGCCCCGGCGCGTCGTGGGCGGCCTTCCGGGCGGACGCCGAGAGGGTCAGCTCGACGTCGTCCGCGGAGATTCCGCCGCGCGCCTCGACCCCGAGGTCCTGGAGCTGACCCAGCAGCCGGTCGGCGCTCTCCCGGACCACGTCGCACAGGATCAGGTCGCCCCTGGGCTGGCGGGCCGCGCCGGGCACGACCACCAGGTGGGCCACTCCCGGGTCGTCGGCGAGCAGGTCGGCCACCGCGTCCGAGCGGTCGGGCGGCGCGATGATCCGCAGGTGCAGCAACGTCGTCCCCGTCGTGAGCGCCGGTAGAGCCGCCGAGCACTCTACTGCCGCCCGAGCAGGGCCGCCGGGACAGCGTGCGGCGGCGACGCGCCCGGTCGCGTGTCCCCGGGGCGGCGTAGGCGGTTAAGACCCTGGACTGCCCAGTTGTCACGATTCCCCAGACGTGAGCGGTTCGTGCCGGTTACAACACTCCTGTCGGTTCTTGTTTCGCTCTTGTGGAGGTCGAGCTGTGTCGCTGCCCGGTCATGTGGCCGCACCCCACCGAGATCGGCACACCCGGCAGGACCGGGTCAAGCGTGCTGTCGACGTGGTCGGCGCGGCGGCACTGCTGCTGGCCGCGCTGCCGGTCCTCGTGGTGGTGGCGGTCCTCGTCGCCGCCGGGCTCGGCCGGCCCGTGCTGTTCCGTCAGTGCCGGGCCGGGCAGTACGGCCGCCCGTTCGAGCTGGTCAAGTTCCGCACCATGCACGCGCCGGACCCGCGCCGGGGACGCGCCTCCGACGGTGACCGGCTGACGCCGCTGGGCCGGTGGTTGCGCGCCACCAGCCTCGACGAGCTGCCGACGCTCTGGAACGTGCTGCGAGGCGACATGAGCCTGGTGGGCCCCCGGCCGCTGCTCAGCCACTACCTCGACCGCTACTCCCCCACCCAGGCGCGCCGGCACGAGGTGCGTCCCGGCGTGACCGGGCTGGCTCAGGTGCGTGGGCGCAACGCGCTGAGCTGGGAGGAGAAGTTCGAGCACGACGTCTGGTACGTCGACAACCGGAGCCTCCGGCTGGACGTCCGGATCCTGGTGGAGACCGCACGCACGGTGGTGCGCCGGGACGGCATCAGCGCCACCGGAGTGGCGACCGCGCCCGAGTTTCTGGGCAACGCCGGCTGGTCCCCGCGTGACCGGACACCGGTATGACGGCGGACCCGGGACGCCAAGAACGTCTCTCACCATTTTTGTTCACCGCGCGGCGTAACCGGCCGCGCCTGCGGGGCGAGCACCGCCTCCCGGAAGGGGACCGATGAACCGGACCGTCCACCTGTCACCGCCCGACGTCGGGCCACTCGAGGAGTCGTACCTGCTGGCCGCGCTCCGCTCCGGCTGGGTGGCGCCGGTCGGTCCGGACCTGGAGGCCTTCGAGCGCGAGGTGGCGGCACGGGTCGGCACGCGGGGCGCGGTCGCCGTCAGCTCCGGCACCGCCGCACTGCACCTGGCGCTGCTCGGGGTAGGGGTCGGGCCGGGCCAGGTCGTCCTGGTCCCCACCCTCACCTTCGTCGCCACGGCCAACGCGGTCGCCTACACCGGTGCCCGGCCGGTCTTCGTCGACTGCGAGCCCCGGGACGGCAACGTCGACGTGGCGCTCGTCGCCGAAGCGCTGCACCGGCTGCGCGCGGAGAACGAGCGGGTCGGCGCGGTGGTGCCGGTGGACATGTTCGGCGCCTGCGTCGACTACACGACGCTGTTGCCGGTCTGCGCGGAGGCGGGCGTACCCGTGGTGGAGGACGCCGCCGAGGCGCTCGGCGCCACCCACCAGGGACGGCCGGCCGGATCTTTCGGCCGGGTGGGCGCGTTGTCGTTCAACGGGAACAAGATCATAACGACCTCCGGCGGGGGGATGCTGGTCTCCGACGACACCGCGCTGCTCGCCCACGCCCGTCACCTCGCCACCCAGGCTCGCGAGCCGGTGCCGCACTACGAGCACCGGGAGACCGGCTACAACTACCGGCTCAGCAACCTGCTCGCCGCGCTCGGCCGGGCCCAGCTCGTCCGGCTGGACGGGATGATCGCCCGGCGGCGCGTCCTGCGCGACCGGTACGCCAAGCTCTTCGCCCCGGTGCCCGGAGTCCGGCTGCTCGGCGACGGGGAGGGCACCGGAAACTGTTGGCTGACCAGCATCGTCGTCGACCCGGCGCAGGCCGGCTGGCGGGCCGCCGACCTCGGTGCCCACCTGGCCGGACACGGCATCGAGACCCGTCCGGTGTGGAAGCCGATGCACCTGCAACCCGTGTTCGCCGGCGCCCGCGCTTTCCTCACCGGTGCCGCCGAGCGGCTCTTCGCCGACGGGCTCACCCTGCCCAGCGGGTCCGCCCTCGACGACACGCAGGTCGACCGTGTGCTCGCCACCGTCGAGGAGTTCACCACCGCCCGGGCGGGAGCGACCGCGGCATGACCACGAACCTGGTGATCGTCGGCTGCGGCGGTCACGGCCGCGAGGTGCTGGGCATCGTCCGAGCCGTCAACGACGCCGCCCACACGCCGGTCTGGCGTCCGCTCGGCTTCGTCGACGATCGCCCCTCGGAGATCAACCTCAAGCGTGTGCAGCGACTGGACGTGCCGTACCTCGGCGGGCTGGACCGGCTGCGCGACCTGCCGCCGGACACCCACCTGGTGATCGGCATCGGCGCCCCGCGGGTCCGTCGCGCGGTGGGCGGCCGGCTCGCCGCCCCCGGGCTGCCCGCCGCGAGCGTCGTCCACCCGGACGCCACGGTCGGCCCGGACCTCAGGTACGGCGCGGGCCTGGTGGTCTTCGCCGGCGCCCGGGTCACCACCAACGTGACGCTCGGCCGGCACGTCCACCTCAACCAGAACGCGACCGTCGGCCACGACAGCCGACTCGACGACTACGTCTCGGTCAACCCACTGGCCGCCGTGTCCGGTGACTGCCACCTCGCCGAGGGCGTGCTGGTGGGCACGACCGCCGCCGTCCTGCAGGGACTGCGGGTCGGCGCGGGCAGCGTGGTCGGCGCCGGCGCCTGCGTGGTCCGGGACGTCCCCGCCGACGTCGTGGTCAAGGGAGTGCCGGCGCGATGAGCAACGGAACGACACTCACCCGGCCGCCCGCCGGAGCCGACTCGCGGTCGTACGCGGCGGCGCCCCCCGGCCACGGGCGGCACG
>NZ_JBFAMU010000163.1:0-10080 GCF_040656655.1 Micromonospora sp. NPDC049799 | reverse complement strand
CACGGGAGGTCAGCCGCCGGCGGGCGGGCCCGGCACCGGGCGGTCGGCGAAGGAGGCGACCGTGCGGTCCGCGTACGCGCTGACGTCGCCGGTCTCCATCGGGCCGTCCCAGGTGGTCGGCAGCGGCACGGAGGCGGCCGGGTTGACACGACGGACCACCTCGTCCAGCACGGTCTCGGCGTCACCGACCCAGAGGTGCTTCGCCCCCGGCACCCCGACCACCTCGGCCTGCGGCACCGCCGCGAAGCGCTCCCGGGCCTCGTCCGGGCGCAGGTAGTCGTCGAACTCCGGGACCAGCGCGGTCACCGGCCGGCCGGCCTCCGCCCACTGCGCGAGGTCCTCCGGCGTGGAGTAGCGCAGCGGCGGGGAGAGCAGGATGGCCCCGGTCACCGCCGGGTCGCCCCCGTACTTCAGGATCAGGTCGGTGCCGAACGACCAGCCGAGCAGCCAGATGTTCGGCAGCTCGTGGAACTCCGCGTACTCGATGGCGGCGGCGACGTCGAACCGCTCCCCCACCGCGTTGTCGAAGGCACCCTCGCTGGTGCCGCGCATGCTGCTGGTCCCCCGGGTGTTGAACCGGAGGACGGCCAGGTCCGCCAGCGCCGGCAGCCGCCAGGCCGCCTTGCGGAACACGTGGCTGTCCATCATCCCGCCGTGGGTGGGCAGCGGGTGCAGGCACACCAGCGTGGCCACCGGCTCACGGTCGACGGGCCGGGCCAGCTCGCCGACCAGCTTCAGACCGTCGGCGGTGTGCAGCTCGATGTCCTCCCGCCGCCCGGGCAGGATGGAGGAGGCGCGGATGGGGGTGCTCACCGGACCAGTCTCCCGCGCGCCGGCCCGCCCCGCCCAGCGGGGCGGAAACACGGTGATCCAGATCGCTCGCGGGGCGGCGCCCGCTCAGCCGTACCGGGGTGCGCTGCGGCCGCGCTGGACGATCGGGCTGCGCCGCTCCCGGGCCCGCCAGCAGCCGCTGTGCCAGTGCCGCCGGTCGGTCAGGTCGCCCGTGCCGTCGGCCGGCCACGCCACCAGGTGCGCCACCCCGGGGCGGATCTCCTGGTCACACCCTGGGCAGCGGTACGTCTTGGTGGACGCCCCGCCGCCGACCCCGCGTACCTGCCACTCGCCGTCGCGCCACTGCTGCACCGAGGCGACACCCTGGCGCGCCCGGTCGGAGTCCAGGTGTGCGGTGTCCTCGCGGCGGGGGCGGTTGCGACGGGGGCTCACGCTTTCCAGCGTACGGCCGAGCGAGCGGGACCGGCCCGCCGGCCGGTGGGGCCGGCGGGCGGTGCACTCAGCGGCGGGTGTGGTCCCGGAAGCCCCGGCCGCTCTTGCGGCCAAGGTAGCCGGCGGTGACGAGGTGCTCCAGCAGCGGCGCGGGCGCGAAGCCCGGCTCGCGCAGCTCCAGGTACAGCTCCCGCTGGATGGCCAGCGACACGTCCAGGCCGACGACGTCGAGCAGCTCGAACGGACCCATCGGGTACCCGCAGCCGAGCTTCATCGCGTAGTCGATGTCGTCGGCGGTGGAGTAGCTGGCCTCCAGCATCTTCACCGCGTCGTTCAGGTACGGGAAGAGCAGCGCGTTGACGATGAAACCCGACCGGTCGCCGCAGATCACGCCGGTCTTGCCCAGCGCCGCGCAGACCGCCTTCGCGGTGGCGGTGGTCTCCGCCGACGTGCGGATGGTCTGCACGACCTCCACCAGCGGCATGATCGGCGCCGGGTTGAAGAAGTGCAGCCCGACCACGTCGGCCGGCCGCTGGGTGGCCATCGCCACGTCGATCACCGGCAGCGACGAGGTGGTGGTCGCCAGCACGACGCCCGGCTTGCAGATTTCGTCCAGGCTGGCGAAGAGCGCCTTCTTGACGCTCAACTCCTCGACCACCGCCTCGACCACCAGGTCGACGTCGGCCAGGTGCTCCAGCGTGGCGGACCAGTTGATGCGGCCCAGCGCGGCGTCCCGGTCGACCTCGCTCAGCTTGCCCCGGACCACGCCCTTGTTGAGCGAGGTCTTGACCGCCTCGAAGACCTTGGCGGACTTCTCCGCGCCCCGGGTCACCGAGACGACCTCGTACCCGGCCTTGGCGAACACCTCGATGATGCCCGTGGCCATCGTCCCGGAGCCGACCACGCCGACCTTCGCGATGCCGCGCGCGCCGTCGGCGAGCGCCGACTGCGACGTCACCGGCGTCTGGTCGTCCGGTACGACGACCGGGGAGCCCGGCCGCTCGTAGGTGTAGAAGCCGCGGCCGGACTTCCGGCCGAGCAGGCCCGCCGTCACCATCTGCTTGATCAGCGGCACCGGGGCGTGCCGGCGGTCCCGGCCGCCGCGCCGGTACATGGTGTCCAGGATCTCGTACGCGGTGTCCAGACCGATGAGGTCCATCAGCGCGAGGGGGCCCATCGGCAGGCCGCAGCCGAGCTTCATCGCGGCGTCGATGTCCTCGCGGGTCGCGTACCGGGCCTCGACCATGCTCACCGCGTGGTTGAGGTAACCGAAGAGCAGCGCGTTGGCGATGAACCCGGCCCGGTCGCTGATGGTGACGTCGACCTTGCCCAGCCGCTCGCAGAGCGCCTCCACGTCGGCGACGACGTCGGGCGAGGTGACCACCGTGCGGACGACCTCGACCAGCTTCATCACCGGGGCGGGGTTGAAGAAGTGGATGCCGATCACCTGGTTGGGCCGGGTGGTGGCGACGGAGATCTCGGTGACGCTCAGCGACGAGGTGTTGGTGGCCAGGATCGTCTCGGGCTTGCAGACCTTGTCCAGCTCGGCGAAGATCCGCTGCTTCAGGTCCAGGTGCTCCGGGACCGCCTCGACCACCAGGTCCACCGAGTGCAGCGCGTCCAGCCCGACCTGGAAGTCCACCCGGGCGAGCAGGGCGTCGCGGTCGGCCTCGGCGAGCTTGCCCTTGGCCACCGCCCGGTCGGTCGAGCCGGTCAGCGTGACCCGGCCGCGCTCCAGGGCCGCCTCGGAGATCTCCACCGCCACGACGTCGATGCCGTTGCGGGCGAAGACCTCCACGATGCCGGCACCCATGGTGCCCAGACCCACCACACCCACTCTGGTGAACTCGCGCGCCACGACCGGCCTCCCCTTGGTTCGACTCCGCCGTTGCCGACATGAACGGCCGCTAAGGTTATGCGCCGGAGTCTGCCACGTGACGCTGGGTTGTCGAGACGCCGTGGGATATTTCACGCACCGCGCCCTCAGGCGGTCGTGGGCACCCCCGTCAGCGCCAGCAGCTCGGCGACGAACTCGGCCGGGCGCTCCAGGTGCGGGCTGTGTCCGCAGCCGGGCAGCACCACCTCCCGGTACGTCCCGCCGGCCGCCGCGTACCGGTCCAGCACCGCCCGCGTCTGGCCGACCATCGGCTGCGGCGGGCACGCCTCCTTCCCCGGCCAGCCCGGCACCACACCGAGCGATCCCAGGTACGCCAGGTCGAACAGGGAGGTGTCGGAGACGATCACGTCGGCGTCGCCGCGTACCCAGGTGACCGGCGGCTTGACCGGTACGGCCACCAGCTCGTCGGCGATCCGGAAATGCGCCGGGGCGAGGGCGTTCAGCACTCCCCGCCCACCCGGCGCGGTGCCCGGCCAGTTCACCGAGGGCTCCGCGGTGCCGGGGTAGTTGTCCACGCCCGTGCGGGTGGAGAGCACGCTGTCCAGCAGCAGGTCCTCGTCGTCGCCCAGCGACGCCGGGTCCGCCACGTACGCGGTCCGCAGCACCGTCCGGGGGCTCGTCGGCGCGTCCTCGCTCCGGTCGCCGGCAGTCAGCCGCCGGACGAAGTCGGCGCTGGCCGTGCCACCGCCCGTGCCGGCGAAGTCGGGCGTCGTCGGCGTGCCGTCCAGGTCCCGTGTCCCGCCGAACCCGTACGGCGACGCCGGCGCGGAGAGCAGCAGCGCGGCCACCCGCTCGGGGTGGTCGACGAGCAGCCGCATGGCCACGCCCCCGCCGAGGGAGTGCCCCACCACGACCGGCCGCGCCCCGGCCGGGAACAGGGAGTCGTCGTCGAGCAGGGCGGCAACGTCGTCGGCGAAGTCGGCCAGCCCGCGCGTCGCGTCCACCGGGGCGGTCTCGGTGTCCCCGTAGCCGCGCAGGTCGGGCGCGACCACCCGCAGCGTGGCCGGCAGCCGCCGGACCAGCGGCTCCCAGAAGGCCGACGACGAGCAGTTGCCGTGCACCAGCAGGACCGGCGTGCCGTCCGGCGGCCCCGCCACCCGTACCGCCTGGCTGATCCCGTTCGCCGACACGATCCGCTGCGCGCTGTCCATCCGCGGGATGCTGCCACGCGACGGCGGGCCCGTCCATGGGCCCGCCCACCACGACCGTGGCCGCGACCCTGTGCCGCACCCCCGTGGGTGGGCGTGAGCGTCGTCGCCGGCCCTCAGGCCCCGGCGATCGCCGCCGGAACCGGGTCCGTCGCGCCGGTTCGGTCCGGCGCGATCGGCAGCGGCAGGGTCGGCCGGTGGTCCCGGCGCAGTGCGCCGAAACTCAGGCCCACCGGATCGGTACGCGCGAGACCCGGATCGAAGAACCGCAGCTCGGTCCGCCCCACCCGGATCACGTCACCGTCGGCGAGCCGCTCCACCGTGGTGATCCGCCGGTCGTTGAGCCAGGTCCCGTTGGTCGACCCGAGGTCGGCCAGGCACGCACCCTCCGGGTCGCGCCACACCTCGGCGTGCCGCCGGCTCAGGTGCGGATCCGGGACGACGAGGTCCACCGTCGCCCCCCGCCCGATCACCATCCGCGTCGGCGCCAGCCGGAAGCTCAGCCCCCGCATCGGCCCACCGGCCACCGTCAGCAACGGCAGCAGTTCCGGATGTTCCTCCATGGACAGTCCCGCCCCTCCACCCCACGCGGTCACCCCGTGCGCCAGCCTGCCACCACACGGTAGTTGGCTCCACCACCGAGTGGTCATCTCCGGTGCCCCGGCCGGACACCTTGCGGTCATTGAATCGGCGTACGCGAATGGTGCCACGTACGACCGACCGGACTGCGGGCGCCGCGCTCGGGCCGCGGGCCTACCGGCGAGTAATCCTCGGGTCTAGACTTCCGCCATGACGGCTGTGCATGTCCCGGGCACCCCGGTCATCGAGGACGGTCGACTGGTGTCGACCAGTCCCGCGACCGGCGCCGAGGCCGGACGACTCCCCGCCGCGAACGCGGCCGACGTCGAACGCGCGGTCGCCCGCGCCCGCGAGGCCGCCGGCTGGTGGGCCGGGCTCGGCTTCACCGCCCGCCGCGAACGCCTGCTGCGCTGGCGCGGCCTGCTGGCCCGCCGCATCGAGGAGCTCGCCGAGCTGGTGCACCTCGAGGGCGGCAAGCCGGTGGCCGACGCCATCGTCGAGATCGTCACCGCCGTCGAGCACGTCGACTGGGCCGCCCGCAACGCCCGCCGGGTGCTGGGGCCGCGCCGGGTCCGCTCCCGGCTGGTCCTCGCCGAGTTCTCCGCCCACCTCGAATACCAGCCGTACGGTGTGGTCGGCGTGATCGGCCCGTGGAACTATCCCGTCTTCACGCCGATCGGCTCCGCCGCGTACGCGCTGGCCGCCGGCAACACGGTCGTGCTGAAGCCCAGCGAGTACACGCCGGCGGTCGGGCAGTGGCTGGTCGACACGTTCGCCGAGGTGGTGCCGGAGCAGCCGGTGTTCACCGCGGTGCACGGGCTCGGCGACGTCGGCGCCGCCCTGTGCCGCTCCGGCGTGGACAAGCTCGCCTTCACCGGTTCCACCGCCACCGCCAAGAAGGTGATGGCGGCCTGCGCCGAGTCGCTCACCCCGGTGCTGCTGGAGGCGGGCGGCAAGGACGCGATGATCGTCGACTCCGACGCCGACCTGGACGCCGCCGCGGACGCGTGCGTCTGGGGCGCGCTCACCAACGCCGGCCAGACCTGCATCGGCATCGAACGCGTCTACGCCGTCGCACCCGTCTTCGACACGTTCGTGGACAAGGTGGTCGAGCGGGCCGGCCGCCTCACCGTCGGCGCGGAGGGCGCCGACATCGGGCCGATCACCATGCCCAGCCAGCTCGACGTGATCCGCCGCCACATCGACGACGCGCTCGCCCGGGGCGGGCGCGCGGTGCTCGGCGGGGCCGACTCCGTGCAGCCCCCGTACGTGCGGCCGACCGTGCTGGTGGACGTCCCGGAGGACGCCGCCGCCGTCCGTGAGGAGACCTTCGGCCCGACGCTGACCATCAACCGCGTACGCGACGCCGACGAGGCGGTCGCCCGCACCAACGCCGTCCCGTACGGCCTGGGGGCCTCGGTCTTCGGCCGGCGGCGGGCCGTGACGATCGCACGGCGGATGCGCTCGGGGATGGCCTCGGTCAACTCGGCCCTGACCTTCGCCGGGATGTCCACGCTGCCGTTCGGCGGCGTGGGCGACTCCGGTTTCGGGCGCATCCACGGCGAGGACGGGCTGCGCGAGTTCGGGCGTCCCAAGGCCATCACCCGGCGGCGGGCCCGCTCGCTGCTGCCCGCGATGACCTTCGACCGCACGCCGGCCGACATCGACCGCCTGGTCAAGGCCATCAAGGTGATGTACGGCCGCTGACGGCTCCGGCCCGGGTCGCTCCGGGCCCGCACCGGTCAGAACAGGGTCAGCTCGTCCCGCTCGATGCCGCGCAGCTTGTCGTAGTCGACGACCACGCAGCGGATCCCCCGGTCGGTGGCGAGGACCCGCGCCTGCGGCTTGATCTCCTGCGCGGCGAACACGCCGGTGACCGGGGCCAGCAGCGGATCGCGGTTCATCAGTTCCAGGTAGCGGGTGAGCTGCTCCACCCCGTCGATCTCCCCGCGCCGCTTCACCTCGACGGCGACGGCGCCGGCGTTGGCGTCCCGGCAGAGCAGGTCGACCGGGCCGATCGCGGTCATGTACTCGCGTCGAACCAACGTGAAGCCCTCGCCCAGCGTCTGCGGGTTGGCGGCCAGCAGCTCCTGCAGGTGCGCCTCCACACCGTCCTTGCGCAGGCCCGGGTCGACGCCCAGCTCGTACGACGTGTCCTGGAAGATCTCCTCCAGGGTGATCCGCAGCTCCTCGCCGGCCTTGTTGACCACGCGCCAGACGCCCGGCGCCTCCTCCAGCCGACACGGCGGACTCATCCAGTTCAGTGGCTTGTACGCCCGGTCGTCGGCGTGGATCGACACCGACCCGTCCGCCTTCACCATGAGCAACCGGGTGGCCAACGGCAGGTGGGCCGAGAGCCGTCCGACGTAGTCCACCGAGCACTTCGCAATGACCAACCGCACCCGAGGAGCCTAGCGGAGTCCCGGGCGGTCGCCACCGAGCGCCACTGGTGTGCCGGTGCGATGCTGAGACGGTGTTCGAAGTACTCACCGGTACCGGTCTCGCCGCCTCGGCGGGGCTGAACGCCTACATACCCCTGCTCACCATGGGCCTGCTGGCTCGCTACACCGACGTGATCGACCTGCCCTCCGGCTGGCAGTGGCTCGGCAACGGCTGGGTCATCGGCATCCTCGCGGTACTGCTCGCCATCGAGGTGGTGGCCGACAAGGTCCCGGTGGTCGACCACGTCAACGACGTGGTGCAGACCGTGGTCCGTCCCACCGCCGGTGGGCTGGCCTTCGGCGCGGGCTCCTCCTCGGAGACGGTCACCGTGAGCGACCCGGGCAGCTTCTTCTCCTCGCACCAGTGGGTGCCGGTGGTCACCGGAGTGCTCATCGCCTTCGGCGTGCACCTGCTCAAGTCCGCCGCCCGCCCGGTCATCAACGCGACCACGGCCGGGGTCGGTGCACCGGTCGCCAGCACGGCGGAGGACGCCACCAGCGTCGTCGTGTCCGTGGTCGCGATCCTGCTGCCGGTGCTGGTCCTGGTGTTCCTGGTCGGCCTGGCGTTCTTCGTCTACTGGTTCCTGCGCCGCCGGTCCGACCGACGCCGGCAACGCGACGCGGCGCGAGCCGCCGGCTTCCAGGTCTGACCGGAGTACGCCGCTGGCCGGCACCCGGTGTTCGGGTGCCGGCCAGCGGTGTGGTTCCGGGGTCGGTCGTTGCGGTGGTCAGCTGTTCCAGTGCTCGGCGACGAGGTCGGCGGCCTGCTGCTCCCACTGGGCGTAGTGGTTCGGGTAGGCCGAGACCTGGACGGTCTGGGCGGCCTTGGTCAGCGGCATGTCCTTCCAGCCGTCGACCTGCTTGAGGCCCTTCAGGAACGCCATCGTCGAGTACTCGGGGTCGGTGATCTGCTCGACCGTGCCCCAACCCGAGGACGGGCGCTGCTGGAACAGGCCCTGCGAGTCGTGGTCGTTGCGCTCACCCAGGTGACCCAGGTTCTCCAGCTTCGACTCCTGCAGCGCGGTCGCGATCGCCACCACGGCGGCGCGCTCGTCCATGTCGGCCTTCTTCGTCGCGGCGATGATCGCCTTGACGTTGCCGACCTGCTCATCCGACAGGTCGATGCGCGACTGCTTGCCCTGCACACCGTGCGGGATCAGCTTGCCGGTGTCGGTCTTGTCGGCCTGCACCACGGCGACCGGGGTCGACTCGACGGCCGGGGCGGCGGTGGCGGTGGCGGGGCCGGCGAAGATGCCACCGGCGAAGGCGATGCCAGCGATACCGAGAACGCTCTTACGCATGATCGTGTTCATGGGGAAGCTCCTTTTGGGGGTCAGCACCCTGAGCCGAGGGGGAATCGGCCCCATGCGGGGTGCGAGGCACCATCCGGTGCTTAAGGAAGTTCGGGGGGATCGGCACACGCTCACCGGAGCAGGGGGTTGCTCGTCCGCGGTGCCAGGGGGATGTAACGACCGGCTACCCGCGGTCATTCCGGGGGCCGGGGACCCGCATGTCGGCGGTCCCGTGTTCGTCGAGGGGATTCAACGACCGGCCGGCCACCGTCATTCCGGGGCCGGGCGACCCACGCCCGGGGGCTGCGCGTCCTGCTCGATCGTCCACCCAATGTAACGACCCCCGGCCGGCCACGATTCCGCCGCCAGGATGCCCCCGGTCACACCCCGAAACCGGACATCCGGGCCGAAGCCGGACGTGGCGGCGAGGGGGCCGGGCGGAGATCCACTCGACATCACTGAAACCGGGGCATCGACCCCAACCGGACAGCCCAACTCCACGGAACCCGAGTCGATCAACAACCACCCCACGTGGCCACCGCTCCGGTGCCCGGTCGAACCCCCACCCGCAACGCCACAAAAGCCTAAAATCAGGGCAACACCCTAGAGGAGGTTGGCATGACCGCAGCGATGGAGATGCCCCGCGTCCAGGAATGCGTGGTCGCGGCCTGCGCGTACAACCACACCGGCGACTGCCACGCCTTCGCCATCACGATCGGCAGCATGGATCACGCACACTGCCACACGTTCATCGAGATGCCGGCCGTGCGGGCCGGCATGGACGGCCAGATCGCACAGGTCGGTGCGTGCCAACGGGCGGACTGCCGGCACAACGAGCAGTTGGAGTGCCACGCCCCGGCGATCAAGGTGGGTCCGGACAACGACATGGCCGACTGCATGACCTACGCCGGCCGCTGACCCGCGAAACCACCCGCCGCCGACGGCCGCAAGCAGCCGCAGCCGCTGTCCAAGGCCGGCACCGGCAGCAGACAGCGTTAGAAGGGGCCCCCTGTACAACGCCAGGCGTTAACGGGGGGCCCTTCCTTACACCGGCAGGCCGTTGGACTCGCGGACGACCGTGACGAGTTCGTCGATGATGCCGGTGAGTGCGAAGTCCTTCGGCGTGAACACCCGGGCGACCCCGGCGGCGCGCAGCGTCTCGGCGTCGCCGGCGGGGATGATGCCGCCGACCACCACCGGCAGGTCACCCCGGCCGGCGGCGCGGAGCCCGTCCAGCACCGCGGGTACCGCCGCGAGGTGCGAGCCGGAGAGCACCGAGAGCCCCACCAGGTCGACGTCCTCCTCGACGGCGGCGGCGACGATCTGCCCGGCGGTCAACCGGATGCCCTGGTAGACGACCTCGAAGCCGGCGTCGCGGGCGCGTACCGCGATCTGCTCGGCGCCGTTGGAGTGCCCGTCCAGACCGGGCTTGCCGACGAGCAGCCGCAGCCGGCCGCTGCCCAGCTCACGCGCGGTCGCGGCGGCCCGCTCCCGCACCC
>NZ_JBFAMU010000162.1:0-10125 GCF_040656655.1 Micromonospora sp. NPDC049799 | reverse complement strand
GAGGTGGCTTAGCCAGCCGAAGAGATGAAGACGTGCGTGCCGAATTGAGTTCAAGGAAGGATCAATGCGGCCCGCAAGCGGGGCGCGCCTGCCCGGTCCCGGCCTGCTGGCGACCTTCGGACGGCATCAGCCGGGCCGACCCGCCCCGCTGGCAGGAAACACCGACTCTGTCCTGGTAGTTACCGGCAGGCAGCTGAAGAATGAGACGGGAGTGGGCCGGACGGATACTCGGAGGCGACCGTGAAACTGACTCCTGAAGAGCAGTGGGCGTTGAACGCGCCGTGGACCGAATTGATCGCCCGAGGCGAGGTGGAGGTGGAGTACGAGCCTCGCCCGGTGGTGACGGTGTTTCCGGTGCGGCTCGGCCCCGCCGATGGCATGTGGGTGGCCAAGGAGGCCGATCGCCGCGGCGTCACCCCTTCCATGTTGATCGAGGACCTGGTGAGTCAGGCACGCCGAGCGGCGGACAGCTGTTCAGCAGATGAAAACGCCGGCGACGGACCCGGGCTCCAGGATTGATTGATCGTGCATCCATGGATGCACGCCGGGGGAGGGAAACGCGCTCTGACGTCACGTTCCGTCGACACTGCTACATACAGAATCCGGACAAACCCGCATAACCACAGGTCACCGGTACCCTCTCCTTCCGGCTACGGATCAGAAGGTTAGGGGTTCGAGTCCCTTCGGGCGCACAGAGCAAGGGGAAGCCCCCGACCAGCCGAAACGGCAGGGTTGGGGGTTCTTTCGTGTCCGCCAGAATCAGCCTTCGAGCGGACGGGGGAGCCAAGCTGGGAGCCACCGGGTTCCTCACTGCCCGAACAGCGCACGGGACATGGCCGCCGCAGCAGAACGGCGATCGCCTTCCATCAGGTGCCCGTACACGTCCTTGGTGATCGCGATCGACGTATGCCCGAGGACTTCCGACACCACATGCAACGGGGTGCCCTGGGCAAGCATGAGCGACGCACCAGAATGGCGAAGTTCGTGCGGGTGCCAATGTCCGAGCCCGGCCCGCTTGCACAGCGCCGAAAACCGGTGGGAGAAGTTGTCCGGATCGAGCGGCGTACCGACCTCGCTGGGGAAGACCAGGCCGTGATCCTGCCACGCCTCACCGGCAGCCAACCGTTCCTCCGCCTGCCGAGCCCGATGTCGACACAACAGCTCCACCAGCTGGGGCGTGAGGTACAGCGTTCGCCGGGAGCGTCGCGTCTTGAGCTCGCTGACCACCAGGCACGTACGCCGACCGGTCACATCCGGGTTCCGCTCCTTGATCCGCTTGACGCTGTGCGTCACCAGCAGCGTGCCTGCCGACCAATCCAGTCGATCCCACCGCAGCCCGAGCGCTTCACCCCGCCGCAATCCGTAGGCGAGCATGATCGTCACCAGGGCTTCCTTGCGTTCACCCCGAAGTCCGGCCAACAGAGTCCGCGCCTGCTCAGGGGTCAGCGTGCGCCCCTCCTTGGCGACCACGCGAGGAGCCGCCGACAGCGCAGCGACGTTCCGCGCGACCAGGCCCTCCCGCTCGGCCTGGCCCAACGCCTTCCGCAGCACCGTCCGCATGATCCGCACGCTGTTGGTGCTGTAGCCCGCGTCGCGCTTCGCTTTCCACAGCAGGTCACAGTCCGACACCGTCAGCTTGGTCAACTTCCTACGACTCAGCGCCGGACGCAGATGCAGCCGGACCGTGTCGGCGTAGTCGTCTAGCGTCGAGGGCGCCACATGGCCCGGCAGGTTCACCGACAGCCACCGGTCGAGGAAGTCGCCCACCGAGATCCGGTCGTCCGGCACGGGCAGGCCGGCGTCGAGCTGGTCGCGCAACTGCCGAAGCTTCTTGGCGACCTCCTCGCGCGTCTGCCCCGACACCTTCTTGCGGACCCGTTTACCGTCCGGGCCGTAGCCCAAGGAGACAGCACCGCGCCAGCGGTCGCCGTCCTGGTAGATAGAGTCCTCGCCCTGGCCGCGCCGTGGCCGAACCCTCTTCTCCCCGCTTTGACGCGTCACGCCGCCTGCTCCTCTTCCAGTTGCCGAACGAACTCCGTCAGAGCCGAGGCCGCGATACGCCGACGCCCGCCGACCTTGATCGAGCGCAGACGACCAGAGCGCATCAGCTCGAACACAGCGGTCCGACCGATGGACAGCGCCTCCGCGGCCTGCTCGGGACGCAGCAAAAGACGACCGACAGAGGACGACGCATCAAGCGGCTGGCCTGTCGTCGTGGTCATTCCATGGGTCCCTTCTCGTTGAGGTGTTGAGCCGAGGCATCCGGTGGCGGTGCTGTGTCTGCGCGCCTTCGCGCGGCGTCCAGTTGCGCGCGCCATTGGATGCGTTCGGATATCGCGCGGAGGACGCGGTGGCCGAGGGGCGCAACGTCGGGGTCGGTGGGTCGGGCGAGTTCCCACGCGTGCCGCTGTTCCCCGCCGGCCGGTGCGGTGTCGGCGTCGGTGGTGACGCCGAGGAGGGCCTTGACCCAGTCGCGGCGGTCGGCGCGGTGGTCGGTCAGGGTTTTGCCGGACCACTGGCGGGAGATGAGGACGCGTCGGCCGCCGATGCCGAGGGTGTCGCGCTTGTGGACCTTGTTCTTGCAGTTGCCCGGCCGCAGCCCCGGCCGTGCCTTCTTGGGTTGGAGGCCGTAGAGCAGCCAGTTGGCGCACCGTTCGGAGCACGGGGTGTGCCGAAGCTCTTGCCAGAGCCGTTCGAGGTGCGCCCGCTGGCGGGCGGTGGTGACCTGGTGGCAGTCGGCGGCCTGCTTGGTGAGGTACCTGGTGATGTAGCCGACGCACCGGTCGGCGTCCTTGGTGCCGGCGAGGACGCCCTTGGCGTCTACCTGAACGCCGAACCGGACGACGTGCACAGGTTCGGCGTCGGGTTCGGCGTCGACCAGGTCCAGGGCGTCATCCCACGACGGCAGCAGCGCGCCGCTGGTGGGGTCGGTGTAGCCGGCGGCGTTGGCGTCCCACTGCGGCGCGTTTCCCGGTTCGTAGACCCGCACGTCGACCGAGGGCCACCACACCTGGTGGTAGGTGGCGGCAGCGACCTGCCGGACGAGGGCGCGGGGGATGGTGCCTCGGATGGCGAAGTGCGCGTGCGGGGCAAGCCGTCGCTGAGGCTCGACGGCACCGGCGTACTGGACGTTCCATCCGACCGCGCGGCGCAGGTTCTGCCAGAACCGGTCTAGCAGGCGGGGGAAGTGCACGGCGTCCCATGCGGCGCGGCGGTAGTCGTAGGCGTCGGGGTCGACCGGCGTCCCGTCGGAGTGCACGCGGCCGTAGGAGCCGAGGGTGAGGGTGAGGAACATCGACGGCCGGAACACCTGCCCGCCGTGGCCCTCATACGTGCGGCCCACGGTGCGGTTCTCCACTGGCAGGCGGGGCAGGTCCGGGGCGTCCTGCCGACGCTTCGTGGAGCGGACCCGGCGCTTGCCGTCGCCGTCCTCCTGGTCCTCGCTGGCGTGCGGCGGTGCGGGACGGCCCCGGAGTCCTTCGGTGGTGATCTGGGATTCCAGTTCGGCGATCGCGTCGTCCAGGTCGGCTACCTGGTCCCATTGGGAGGCGCGGGCGGCTTCGTCGCGGGCGAATTCCAGGTGCGCGCGGGCGACGATCAGGCCGCGTTGGGCGTCGGTGGCGGGTTTCGGTCCGGGGTCGGGTTCGTCGGTCCGGTGCCAGCCTTCGCGGATCTGCTGCTGGCGTAGCCGGCGGGCGCGGGTGGCGCAGGCGGGGGCACTTGGCTTCCTGGGTGGCGCCGCAGGGCATGTCGATGACCTCGGTTTGCCCGGAGTCGAGGTCGGTGCGGCGCAGGCTGACGGGGCGGGTGCAGACGCCGTAGTCAGCGGCCAGGTCGGCGACGACGTCGACGGAGCGGGGCATGAGCATCCGGGCGGCCCGGGAGCCCGGCCTCGGCTCCTGCGGAGTGGCAGGGGCGGGGTCGAGGCCGGGCAGCGTCGGGGTGAGCGTCATCGGCCCACCTCCGCAACCAGGTCGCGGACGCGGACGGTGGGGCGGGTGTCGGTGGCGTGGTCGTCGCGGTGGCGGTCGAACACGGCGACGCCGGTGCGGGTGGTCTTCGCCCGGTACATGGCCGCGTCAGCGTCAGCGAGCGCGCCGGCCAGATCCCCGGCGGTGGGTGCGAGTCCGATGCTGGCGGTCACCGACACCGCGACACCGGACGGGAGGCGGACGGGTGCGGCGATGGCGGCGGCCAGCTGGCGGATGGCGTGGGTCGGGTCGGGGTCGAGCAGGAGGGCGGTGAACTCGTCCCCTCCGAGGCGGGCGGCGACGCCGTTGACCGATCGGAGGCGGTGGGCGACGCCGGTGAGGACGATGTCTCCGGCGGCGTGGCCGTGGGTGTCGTTGACCGGCTTGAAGCCGTCCAGGTCCACCACCGCGATCCACGGCCGGTGCGGGGCGAGCTGCTCCCAGGCTTGGGCGAGGCCGGTGCGGTTGGCCAGGCCGGTCAGCGGGTCACGGGCGGCGGCCCGCTGGAAGGCGGCCAGCTCGTAGCGGACAACGTAGAGCCGGTACTGGTCGAAGCAGAAGACGGCGAGGCCGGCGACCAGGAACAGGCCGGAGAGCAGGTGATCGGTCATCGGGTCACCTCCCGAGTGAGCGGGGTGCCGTTGTGGCGGACGAAGGCAGCCGGCGGCACCGGCACGACCGGCGCGAGCGCAACCGGAGCCGATACGGGCGCGACCGCAGGCGGGTCGATCGGGCGGACGGGCGGGGCGACGCTGGCCGGAGCCGGAGCCGGAGCCGGAGCCGGAGCCGGAACGGCCGGCGGTTCGCCGGTCGCGGCCGGGGCGGGCGCGGTGGTGAGGACGAGTTTGGACAGGCCGATGAACGCCAGCGCCGGGACGGCCGAGAGCAGCCACCCGGACAGGCCCGGCTTGGCGACGGCGAGCTGCGCCGCAAGCGAGAGGGCGACGGCGGCGACGAGCAGGAACATCGGGTAGCCGATCGGCCCGCCCGTGCGGCGTCGGCGGCGGATGGTGAGCAGGGCAGCGACGGGGACCAACTCACTGATGACGGCGTTGGCCCAGCCGAACCACGCCCCGGTCCCTGGCGGGGAGTTGTCGAGGGTCCAGTCCTTGACGTGGGTGAACGACGCGGCCCCGGCGAACCCGGCGACAGTCAGGAGGATGAGGACCAGGACCAGGCCCTCGACACGGTCCGCGCGGGTGGCGGTGGGATGCGGCTTCATGCGGCACCGTCCAGGATCTCGCCGTCGATCACGCGCAGTCGGCCGTAGGTCTGGGCCATGTCACGGATCTCGTCATCGGACAGGTACGAGAAGCGGACCCGCATCGGCGTCGGGTCCCCGTCGATGACCACGAACCCCACGCCGGGCAGGGACTGCGGGATACGGTCACACAGCGCGCCCCGGTCCCGCATCCCGTCCCCGAGGACCAGGTCCACCTGAGCGGCCTCAGCCAGCCGCAGGCCGATGCGGGTCGGGAACAGGTCGCGGAACGGCAGCACCTCCTTGCGGGGATCCTGAATCGCGGCGACCACATGCACGCCGACCGCGCGGCCCTGCGAAAGCAGGATGGACAGCGCGGCCTTGATCCGGTCCTTCAACTGCCGGTCGGTCAGGTAGGCGGTCAGGTTCGCCAGCTCGTCGATGACGACGACGATCAGCGGCTCGTCCGGGGTCGGGGTGTGCTGGCGGGTGCGGCCGTAGAGCTTCCCGGCGCGGTCCTTGGCGACGGTGGCGGCTTCCTCGATGAGTTCGCACATGGCGGCGTAGTCCTTGCGGGCGAACCGGGTGAACATCGGCGCGCCCATCCCGAGTTCCATGCCGCCCTTGGGATCGAGCCCCCAGATTTGGACGAGGCCGGAGGTGACCCCGGCGGCGAGGGAGCGGACTACGGACCAGATGACCGAGCCCTTCCCCGCACCCGTCGCACCGACCACGAGGACCTGCGTGCCGAACAGGCGCAGCTCGTAGCCGTCGCCGTCCTCCTGACGGCCCACCGGCAGTGCGGTGAACTCCGGTACCGCCGGCACGGGCAGGGGGCGGACGAGCTTGGCGAGGGGGTCACCGCGGAACAGGTGCAGCAGCACCACATCCGGACGCGTACCCGGAACGGCCTTGACCTGACGGACGCCGAACGTGTGAGCGAGGCGTTCCGCGACGCGGGCGAAGTCGTCGGGAATCTGCCCGGTCACCATGCGGACCGTCACCACGTCCACGCCCGAGGCGCACCGGACCCGCCGCAGGACGGGCAGCACCGTGTGCGCGTCGAACGAGACAGCGAGCTTGGCGGTGACCATCGCGGCGTGCCAGTTGCGGCGGTACACCATGCGCCCGTAGCGGGACAGGATCGGCCACCAGCCGAACCGCAGCCACGACGCCCGGTGCCCGAACGCCCACCCCGTCGACACGACGGCGACCAGGCCGACGACACCGACCGGACCGGCCCAGCCGAACCGGAAGTAGAGCCAGGCGAAGAACACCGCCGGGGCGGTGACGTACCAGAAGCGCACCAGGACCAGGACCAGGCGGCCGAGGGCCTTGATGGTCCACCACGACAACGCGAGCCACATCGGGATCCGCACGTACGGGGTGCGGACGTTGATCGGAGCCGAGTCGATCCGGTCACCCCGGATCACGTTGACCAGTGGCATCGGTCAGCCCTCCCCGACCACAGAGGCGAACAGGGAGCCTTGGCCCGGCGTGCCGGGACGACGACGGACCAACCGACGACGCACCGGGGGCCGGGGCGGCATCAGCGCGGCCAGGTCGACCGGGCCGGTCTGCGGGGCGGGAACGTGGCGGGTCATGGTCGGAAGCCACCGGCCCCGACCCAGGACGGCCCGCAGGTCGACGCGGTCGGACACGTGCGGGGCGATCAGGTCCGGATCGAGTTGGCGCAGCTTGACCACCGTCCGGGCCAGGGCAGCGGCGGCGGCGGCGATCTCGACCAGGGCGGCGACGCGGACGGCGTCGGACGGGATGGTGGTGTAGACCTCGTGGGCGGCCCGGATACCAGGGCCGGCGAGGCGCATGACGGTGCGGCGGTGGGTGCGACGGTGCGGGGCGAGGCGCGGGTTCCCGACGATGCGGGCAGCGTCAGCTAGCGTGGGCATCAGCCCAACTCCTTCCAGGGAGAAGAGGCGAAGCGCGGGGCGGGGAGTCGTCCTTGGCGGGGTTGAAGTCCCGCCCCGCGCATCCGAATCTGGTCAGGCCGCCTGCTTCACGGCGGCGGGTTCGGTCATGGCACCGGCGCGGATCGACCACGCCTGACGCGCCCGGCACTTCCCCGAGCCCTTGCACCGCTGCGAATCCACGTACGGCGTGAGCGTCACGTCGGAGAAGGTGACCGCCGGCGGATAGCCGGGGATCTTCGACGCCGGCGGCACCGGCTGCTGAGGGGCGGCGATCTTTACCTTGACCTCCTTGGACCCGCCGAACTTCCCGGCCTCCGGGTCCAGGTCCAACACCTTGACCACCCACAGCCGCTCGCCGGTGTCCTTGTCACGCGCCTGGTCATCACCCTGACCGCGCTTGTCGAAGTCCGTCACCGGCTCCACACCCAGGCACAGCGCCCCCTGCGGGAAGACGTAGTCGAACGGAACCGGAACCTTGATCGTGTTCGGGACCATGCCCTCTTGCCTCCTGTTGTCGCCGGACGTCTGCCGGACCGGACAGCTAGTTCGCTAGTTCGCTAGCAAACATACAATCGACAGTAAGGCATGCATCGCTCAGGGAGCAAGAGGTTTGCTGGCAAACCTGCGAGGATGGGGAAATGGAGCCACGTCCAACAGTCGTTCCGCTGCCGATCCAACTGAAGATCGCTGACGACATCCGCATGCAGATCGAGCGCGGCGAGCTGACGCCGGGAGACTCACTGCCCACGCTGGCCGAGCTGGCCGAGCGCTGGTCGTGCTCTGTCGGATCCGCCCGAGCGGCGATCGCCCTACTCAAAGCCCAGGGCCTCATCAGCAGCGGACGCGGCAAGGCACCAGTGGTGCGCGTTCCACCCCGGAAGGTCATCCGCTCGTCGGAGCGTCACCAGGTCGAAAAGGACCTTGCCGCACGACCCGAGGCCGAGCGTGCCGTCGTAGGCGAGGCCGAAACCAACCTCAACATGCAGATCAGCGAGCAGGAGTTCCGCTCCCGGTACGACCAGCTAGAGGCCGGAGCGGACCTGGCCGACCTGTTCCGGATCGAGCCGACAGACCTGCTGCTGCGGCGGCGCTACGACTCGACCGACAGGGCGACCGGCCTGCTCCTCTCGTCGAGCGTCTCCTACATGCCGGTGGCGCTCATCAGCTCAAACCCCGCGCTCCTGGACGAAGCCAACGAGCCGTGGCCGGGAGGAACCCAACACCAGCTCTCGACGGTCGGCATCGAAATCATGACCATGATTGACGAAGTAACAGGCCGGATGCCCACTACTGCGGAGGCCCAACTCTGGGGCCTACCAGACGGCGTTCCCTTCATCCTCTGCCGACGCATCTCCCTGGACGCCAACGAGAGAGTCGTCGAAGTCTCCGACGCCGAATACCCGGCCGACCGGACCGAACTCCGATTCGTCACCCCACTCAAGCCCTGGCCCAGGCGCAGATCCGGCGGCAAGCCGTCAGGGCGGCAAGGAGGAAGACCATGACCTCACAACTGAACGCCCAAGACGAGCGGTTCCTGACAAGAGCCATCGAGATTTCACGGCGCGCTCTGGAGGACGAAGGCAAGACCCCGTTCGGTGCCATCGTCGTCATATCCGGGGAGATCGTCGGCGAGGGCACCAGCAGCGTTGTCCAGCTACGGGACCCGACCGCACACGCCGAGGTCATGGCCCTGCGCCATGCCGGCAGCAACCTGGGGCGGCACCTCTTCGAAGACGGCGTCATGTACGCCAGCAGCGAGCCCTGCCCCATGTGCCTCATGGCCTGCTACTGGGCACGCATCCCCCGCCTGATCTTCGGAGCCAGCAGCCACGACGTAGCGACCTACGGCTTCGAAGATCTCCAGTTCTACCGAGAGGTCGCCCTACCGACCGAGCGCCGGTCACTGCGCGAGGAAGTTGCCGAAGGAGCCCTCCGGGACCAGGCTGTCGACGTGCTACGCAAGTGGGCCGACATACTGCCATCACCGGTCGTGCCCAAGCTCTGACAAGGCCCGCTGCTATCCGACAAATGATCTGCGACAGCTCTCCGTCAACTGATGCGCGACAGGGTCGAGGCGTCTAGGTCCTAACTGGCCGGGAATCAACGCCGTGCCATGCAGCCGATGTCAGTGCATCCGATCCTGCAGGCGGGGACCCTGAGCAATTCGGTTAGAACTACCGTGTGGTCAGCGTTGAAGAGATGCCCGCCTTGACTGCCGTGCTCAAGTGGTGGACGCCTGAAGTTCGGGGTTATGAGGCCGGCGTCGCCGCCGCACGGCCGAGCTGATCCACCGGTCGCGCCGGTGGATCAGCTCGCATCCGCCCCGTCGAACGAACGACGGGCACCCTCAGGCTGGCAGCGTCACGGACAGCGGTCGCCTTCCAGCACGAGCAGCGCCTCGTAGTCCGCGCCGGCCGGCGGCTTCCCGAGCGACGTCATCGGCACGTCGAAACTTCGAGCCCCCTCGGCGCCAGGCGCCCGCACCTTGACATAGAGCATCTCGGCGTTCTCGCCCACGGACGCCACGCCGTCCTGGTCACCGGCGCGGAGTGTGACCCACTGGGTCGTAGTCTCGCGCACCGTGTCCAATTGGAGCTCGACGTCTGCGCCGCACTGGTTGACCGCGTCCACGCTGATGGCCTGCTGGCATCCACCGAGACTCAGCCCGATTGCCGCCACAGCCAGGGCCGCGATCAATCGGTGTCGGGGGGACTTCACCATGGCCAGCCTCGCGGTCGCTCTCCCTGCCCGTAATTGTTCCCGACATGGTACGCCCGCCGCTCCCAATACACGCTCGGTGATCGGCGAACAGGGAACCATCTGCACTTGCCGTGATCAGCGCGCTGAGGCGCGGCGAATCAGTTGGCGGACGAATGCCGCGCATCAGTCGACGGAGGACATCTGACAAGGTCCGCTGACTGCCGAATTGACCTCTTAAGGATCAAGGCGGCCCGCAAAGCGGGCCGCGCCGGCCCGGCCCCGGCCTGCGGGCGGCCGCCGGCCGGGCGCGGCCGGGGCCGGC
>NZ_JBFAMU010000161.1:0-10161 GCF_040656655.1 Micromonospora sp. NPDC049799 | reverse complement strand
ACGGCGGCGCTGGACACGCTGGCCTTCCTGCGCGAGCACGACCTGTCCCACGTGGGCGTGGACATGCCGCAGGGACACCCCTCGTCGGTGCCGCCCGACCACGGCGCGGCCGCTCGGGGCGGTCGCCGCGCTCACGGCGCGGGCGCGACGGAGCCTCGGCCGGGGTCTCCCGACCCGGCACCGCGTCGCCCTTGTAGATCCAGACCTTCACGCCGATCCGGCCGAAGGTGGTACGGGCCTCGAAGAAGCCGTACTCGATGTTGGCCCGCAGCGTGTGCAGCGGAACCCGGCCCTCGCGGTAGAACTCGGTCCGGCTCATCTCGGCGCCGCCGAGACGGCCCGAGACCTGGACCCGGATGCCCTTGCAGACCGGGTTCTTCATCGCGGACTGCATCGCCTTGCGCATGGCCCGGCGGAAGCTGACCCGGCTGGACAGCTGCTCGGCCACGCCCTGCGCGACGAGCTGGGCGTCCGACTCGGGGTTCTTGACCTCGATGATGTTCAGCTGGACCTGCTTGCCGGTGAGCTTCTCGAGCTCGCCCCGGATCCGGTCGGCCTCCGCACCCTTACGGCCGATGACGATGCCCGGCCGGGCGGTGTGGATGTCCACGCGGACCCGGTCGCGGGTGCGCTCGATGTCGACCTTGGAGATCCCGGCGCGCTCGAGGCCCTTGGACATCATCCGGCGGATCTTGACATCCTCGCCGATGTAGTCCTTGTAGAGCTTGTCCGCGAACCAGCGGGACTTCCAGTCGGTCGAGATGCCGAGCCGGAACCCGTGCGGGTGAACCTTCTGACCCATTACTCGGCACCCTCCGTCTTGCTCTGCGTCTCAGCCGGCTCGGCCTGCTTCGCCGGGGCCGCCTTCTTCGCCGCCGCCTTCTTCGGCGCGGCCGGAGCCACCGCCTCGACCGCGACGGTGATGTGGCACGTGCGCTTGCGGATCCGGAAAGCCCGGCCCTGCGCCCGCGGCTGGAACCGCTTCATGGTCGGGCCCTCGTCCACGAACGCCTCGCTGACGAGCAGCGCGTCAGGGTCCAGCCGCTCGTTGTTCTCCGCGTTGGCGATCGCGCTCGCGAGCACCTTGTACACCTGCTCGCTCGCAGCCTGCGGCGCGAACTGCAGCACCGTGAGCGCCTCCTTCGCGGGCAGGCCGCGGACGAGGTTGACCACCCGGCGCGCCTTCATCGGCGAGATGCGCACGTGCCGCGCAACCGCCCGCGCGCCCGGAAGCACCGGAGCGTCGCCCTTTCCTGGCATCGCTGTAACCCCTTGTTCCTCTATCCGTATGCCCGCGGCGTCAGCGCCGACGGCTCTTCCGGTCGTCCTTCTCGTGACCCTTGAACGTGCGGGTCAGCGCGAACTCGCCGAGCTTGTGCCCGACCATCGCCTCGGTCACGAACACCGGGACGTGCTTGCGTCCGTCGTGCACGGCGATCGTGTGACCCAGCATCTCCGGGATGATCGTCGAGCGCCGCGACCAGGTCTTGATGACGTTCTTCGAGCCCTTGTCGTTCTGCGTCTCCACCTTCTTGAGCAGGTGGTCGTCGACGAACGGGCCCTTCTTCAGGCTGCGAGGCATGTCTTATCTCCCTCAGCCGCGCTTACGCGTGGCGTAGCGGCGGCGGACGATCAGCCGGTCACTCGGCTGGCCCTTACGACGGGTGCGGCCCTCGGGCTTACCCTGCGGGTTGACCGGGTGGCGACCGCCGGAGGTCTTACCCTCACCACCACCGTGCGGGTGGTCGACCGGGTTCATGGCGACACCACGGACCGTCGGGCGCTTGCCCTTCCAGCGCATGCGGCCGGCCTTGCCCCAGTTGATGTTCGACTGGTCGGCGTTGCCGATCTCGCCGATGCTCGCGCGGCAGCGGACGTCGACCCGCCGGATCTCGCCGGACGGCATACGGAGGGTCGCGTACGCGCCCTCACGGCCGAGCAGCTGGATGCCGACGCCGGCCGAGCGGGCCAGCTTGGCGCCGCCGCCCGGGCGCAGCTCCACGTTGTGGATCGTGGTACCGACCGGGATGTTGCGCAGCGGCAGGTTGTTGCCCGGCTTGATGTCGGCGCTCGGACCCGACTCGACGGCGTCGCCCTGCTTCAGGTCCTTCGGCGCGATGATGTACCGCTTCTCGCCGTCGGCGTAGTGCAGCAGCGCGATACGCGCGGTGCGGTTCGGGTCGTACTCGATGTGGGCGACCTTCGCCGGCACGCCGTCCTTGTCGACCCGCTTGAAGTCGATCAGACGGTACTGGCGCTTGTGACCGCCACCGTGGTGCCGCGTGGTGATCCGGCCGTGGGCGTTACGCCCGCCCTTCTTCGGCAGCGGAGCCAGCAGCGACTTCTCCGGCGTGGACCGGGTGATCTCGGCGAAGTCGGCGACGCTCGAGCCACGACGGCCCGGCGTCGTCGGCTTGTACTTACGGATAGCCATTGTCTACACCCCTCAGCTGACCGGGCCGCCGAAGGCCTCGATACGGTCACCGTCAGCCAGCTTCACCATCGCCCGCTTGGTGTCCTTGCGCTTCCCGAACCCGGTACGGGTCCGCTTGCGCTTGCCCTCGCGGTTGAGCGTGTTGACCGTCAGGACGCGGACGTTGAAGATCTGCTGGATAGCGATCTTGATCTCGGTCTTGTTCGCGTCCGGGTGCACCAGGAAGGTGTACCAGTTGCGGTTCAGCTCGCTGTAGCTCTTCTCCGAGACGACCGGCGCGACGATGATGTCGCGCGGATCGGCGATCGTGCTCACTTGCCACCCTCCTCGGTGGTCTCGGCGGGAACGCCCAGGAACTCGTCCAGGGCCTCCTTGGTGAAGACCACGTCGTCGGCCACCAGCACGTCGTACGTGTTGAGCTGGCCGGCCTCGATCAGGTGCACGCGGTTGTCCCGCGCGCTGCGCAGGTTGCGCAGCGACACCCAGTTCAGCTCGTCGGTGCTGCTCAGCACGACCAGGACCCGACGGGCCCCGGTCAGCTTGGTCAGCGTGGCCAGCGCGGCCTTGGTCGACGGCTTCTCGCCCGAGACGAACGCCTCGACGACGTGCACGCGCCCGGCGCGGGCCCGGTCAGACAGGGCGCCACGGAGCGCGGCGGCCTTCATCTTCTTCGGGGTGCGCTGGCTGTAGTCGCGCGGGACCGGGCCGTGCACCACGCCACCGCCGGCGAACTGCGGCGCGCGGATCGAGCCCTGGCGGGCACGACCGGTGCCCTTCTGCTTGTACGGCTTCTTGCCGCCACCGGCGACCTCGCCGCGGGTCTTGACCTTGTGCGTGCCCTGCCGGGCCGCCGCGAGCTGGGCCACCACGACCTGGTGCATCAGCGCGACGTTGGCCTGGACGTCGAAGATGTCGCCGGGCAGCTCGACCGAGCCGCTCTTGGAGCCTTCGACGTTGAGGACGTCAACGGTGGTCACTTGGCCACACCGCCCTTCTTCACCTTGGACTTGGCCGCGGTGCGGACCAGGACCAGCGCGCCCTTCGGGCCGGGAATGGCACCGCGGACGAGCAGGAGGTTGTTCTCGGTGTCGACCGCCTGGACGGTCAGGTTCTGGACGGTGTAGCGCACGCCACCCATCCGGCCGGCCATCCGGGTGCCCTTGAAGACACGACCCGGGGTGGCGCAGGCGCCGATGGAGCCCGGCGAGCGGTGCTTGCGCTCGACACCGTGGCTGGCGCGCAGACCGTGGAAGCCGTGCCGCTTCATCGGGCCGGCGTAGCCCTTGCCCTTGGTCTTGCCCGTCACGTCGATCGAGACACCGGCCGGGAACTCCTCGACCGTGACCTCCTGGCCGAGCGAGTACTCGGCGGCGTCCGCGGTGCGCAGCTCGACGATGTGCCGGCGCGGCGCGACGTCCGCCTTCGCGTAGTGCCCGCTGATCGGCTTCTTGACCTTGCGCGGGTCGATCGTGCCGTACGCCAGCTGGACCGCGGAGTAACCGTCCTTCTCGGCGCTACGAACCTGGCTGATGACGCAGGGGCCGGCCTGAACCACGGTCACGGGAACAACCTTGTTGTTGTCCCAGACCTGGGTCATGCCGAGCTTCGCGCCCAGGATCCCCTTGACTTGCCTGTCCATTTGTCCGGTCCCTACAGCTTGATCTCGATGTCGACGCCAGCCGGCAGGTCGAGGCGCATGAGCGAGTCGACCGTCTTCGGGGTCGGGTCGATGATGTCGATCAGCCGCTTGTGCGTGCGCATCTCGAAGTGCTCGCGCGAGTCCTTGTACTTGTGCGGCGAGCGGATAACGCAGAAACGGTTGATCTCCGTGGGCAGCGGCACCGGGCCAGCGACCTGCGCCCCGGTACGCGTCACCGTCTCGACGATCTTCCGAGCCGAGGAGTCGACGACCTCGTGGTCATAGGCCTTGAGCCGGATGCGGATCTTCTGTCCCGCCATGGTGGCTTCTGTTCCTTCTCTCGATGCCGCTGTGTTGCGGGTGCCTGTACCGGCTGGCACAGGCCCTCTTCGCCGACCCCCGCGGTCGGGCATGTCGCGCCCTGGGACCAGGCTCCGCCCCGGGACTCCGGAGCGGATCTGACCGCGCGGTGGGTCAAGGCGCCGATCGCATTACCGCGACCTGAACGCCGTGCGAGGGTGGTTGGCGGACGGGCCGCCAACCACCCCACGCCCGACTGCTCTGCCGCTCCGGAGGTTCAGCGTAAGCCGAACACGGCGCAGCGAACTGTCGTTACGCAACCTGACTAGTATGCCGCACGTCCGGCGGCGAGCCTAATCGGGGTTACCTAGCTCACTTGATGATCTTGGTGACGAACCCGGCGCCGACGGTGCGGCCACCCTCGCGGATCGCGAACTTGAGGTTCTCCTCCATGGCGATGGGCTGGATCAGCTTCACCGTCATGGTGGTGTTGTCACCCGGCATGACCATCTCGGTGCCCTCGGGGAGCGTGACGACACCGGTGACGTCCGTGGTCCGGAAGTAGAACTGCGGACGGTAGTTCTGGAAGAACGGGGTGTGCCGGCCGCCCTCCTCCTTGGAGAGGATGTAGACCGTCGCCTCGAACTCCGTGTGCGGGGTCGTGGTGCCCGGCTTGACGACCACCATGCCGCGCTCGACGTCCTCGCGCTTGATGCCACGCAGCAGCAGACCGACGTTCTCGCCCGCGCGGGCCTCGTCGAGCAGCTTGCGGAACATCTCGATGCCGGTGCAGACCGTCTTGGTCGACTTCTCGCGGATGCCGACGATCTCCACCTCCTCGTTCGGCTTGAGGATGCCGCGCTCCGCGCGACCGGTGACGACCGTGCCACGACCGGTGATCGTGAAGACGTCCTCGATCGGCATCAGGAACGGCTTCTCGGTCTCGCGCTCCGGCTGCGGGATCGCGGTGTCGACCGCGGTCATCAGGTCCATGAGCTTGCCGGTCCACTCGGGGTCACCCTCGAGGGCCTTCAGCGCCGAGACCCGGACGACCGGCAGGTCGTCACCCGGGTACTCCTGCGAGGAGAGCAGCTCGCGGACCTCGAGCTCGACGAGCTCCAGGAGCTCCTCGTCGTCGACCATGTCGCTCTTGTTGAGCGCCACGACGATGTACGGCACACCGACCTGACGGGCCAGCAGCACGTGCTCGCGGGTCTGCGGCATCGGGCCGTCGGTCGCCGCCACCACCAGGATCGCGCCGTCCATCTGCGCGGCACCGGTGATCATGTTCTTGATGTAGTCGGCGTGACCGGGGCAGTCGACGTGCGCGTAGTGCCGCGCCTCGGTCTGGTACTCGACGTGCGCGATCGAGATCGTGATGCCGCGGGCCTTCTCCTCCGGCGCCTTGTCGATCTCGTCGAACGGCGTGTACGGGTTCAGGTCCGGGAACTGGTCGTGCAGGACCTTGGTGATGGCCGCCGTCAGCGTCGTCTTACCGTGGTCGATGTGACCAATGGTGCCGATGTTGACGTGCGGCTTAGTCCGCTCGAACTTCGCCTTCGCCACTGGTGTCCTCCTGTGGACTTCTTGGTTCGTTCGCCCCGGCGCGCCGATTGGCGCTTAGGACTCTGTCGACAGCCTTTCCGGCCTGACGGCCGGAGAGCTTTGGTGGGTTCTGCGGCGATGAAGCCTACAGGCCCGGTCTCACGCAACCCGACCGTGGTGGCCGCGGGCGGGAGTTCCCTCCCGCGACCACCGACGGATCATCGGATCAGTTCAGGTGAGCGTCACTCACCGGTCGCCTTGGCGATGATCTCCTTCGCCACGCTCTGCGGAACCTCGGCGTAGGAGTCGAACTGCATGCTGTAGCTAGCCCGGCCCTGGGTCTTCGACCGCAGGTCGCCGACGTAGCCGAACATCTCCGACAACGGCACCAGAGCCTTCACGATGCGGGCGCCACTGCGCTCCTCCATCGCCTGGATGATCCCGCGGCGGGAGTTGAGGTCGCCGATGACGTCACCCATGTTCTCCTCAGGAGTGGTGACCTCAACGGCCATCATCGGCTCGAGCAGCGCGGGGTCGGCCTTGCGGGCCGCCTCCTTCATCACCATCGAGCCGGCGATCTTGAATGCCATTTCGGACGAGTCGACCTCGTGGTACTGGCCGTCCAGCAGGGTCAGCTTGACACCCACCAGCGGGAAGCCGGCGAGAATGCCGTACTGCATGGCGTCCTGCGCGCCCGCGTCCACCGACGGGATGAATTCCCGGGGGATGCGGCCACCGGTGACGGCGTTCGCGAACTCGTACGTCGGCGAGTCGTTGTCGAGCGGCAGCGGCTCCACGCTGACGATCACCCGGGCGTACTGGCCGGAACCACCGGTCTGCTTCTTGTGGGTGTACTCGATCTTCTCCACCTTGCGGCGGATCGTCTCGCGGTACGCCACCTGCGGCTTACCGATGTTCGCCTCGACGTTGAACTCGCGGCGCATCCGGTCGACCAGGATGTCCAGGTGCAGCTCGCCCATGCCGGAGATGACCGTCTGACCGGTCTCCTCGTCCAGCTTGACGCGGAAGGTCGGGTCCTCCTCGGCCAGCCGCTGGATGGCGGTGCTGAGCTTCTCCTGGTCGGCCTTGGTCTTCGGCTCGATGGCGACCTCGATGACCGGCTCCGGGAAGGTCATCGACTCCAGGATGACCGGGTTCGCCGGGTCGCACAGCGTGTCACCGGTGGTGGTCTGCTTGAGACCCTGCACCGCGATGATGTCGCCAGCCTGGGCCGAGCCGCGCTCTTCCCGCTTGTTGGCGTGCATCTGGTAGATCTTGCCGATGCGCTCCTTGCGGTCCTTGGTGGAGTTGACCACCTGGGTGCCGGTCTCGACCACGCCCGAGTAGACCCGGACGTAGGTGAGCTTGCCGAGGTGCTTGTCGGTCTGGATCTTGAAGGCCAGGCCGGAGAAGGGCTCCGACTTGGCCGGCTTCCGCTGCAGCGGCGTCTCGCCGTCGGTCGCCGTACCCTCGATCGCCGGAACGTCCAGCGGCGACGGCAGGAAGTCGACGACGGCGTCGAGCATGGGCTGCACGCCCTTGTTCTTGAACGCCGAGCCGCAGAGCACCGGGTTGGCCTTGCTGGCGATGGTGGCCCGCCGGATGGCGGCCTTGATCTCCTCGACGGAGATCTCCTCGCCCTCCAGGTACTTCTCCATCACCGCGTCGTCGACGTCGGCGAGGGTCTCCATCAGCTTCTCGCGCCACTCGGCGGCGGAGTCGGCCAGGTCGGCCGGGATCTCCTCGATGGCGTAGTCCTCACCCTTCTGGGTCTCCCCACGCCAGGTGAGCGCGCGCATGCCGATGAGGTCGACGACACCGATGTGGTCACCCTCGAGCCCGATCGGGATCTGGAGGACCAGCGGCGTGGCGTTGAGCCGGTCGATCATCATCTGCACGCAGCGGAAGAAGTCCGCGCCGGTGCGGTCGAGCTTGTTGACGAAGCACATGCGGGGGACGTGGTACTTGTCGGCCTGCCGCCAGACGTTCTCCGTCTGCGGCTCCACGCCGGCCACACCGTCGTAGACCGCGACCGCACCATCCAGCACCCGCAGCGACCGCTCGACCTCGACCGTGAAGTCGACGTGACCGGGCGTGTCGATGATCTGGATCGTGTGGCCCTTCCACTCACACTTGGTGGCAGCGGAGGTGATGGTGATACCACGCTCCTGCTCCTGCTCCATCCAGTCCATGACGGCAGCGCCCTCGTGGACCTCACCGATCTTGTACGTGATACCGGTGTAGAACAGGATCCGCTCGGTGGTCGTGGTCTTACCGGCATCGATGTGCGCCATGATGCCGATGTTGCGTACGTTGGCGAGCGCGTCTGCGGCGGCCACTTCAATCCCTACTTATCGTCGTCTCGACACAACTGGTGGCGGTTCCGGCGCCCGTGGGCGCCGGAACCAGGGTGTTACCAGCGGTAGTGCGCGAAGGCCTTGTTGGACTCGGCCATCTTGTGCGTGTCCTCGCGCCGCTTGACGGCGGCACCCAGACCGTTGCTCGCGTCCAGCAGCTCGTTCATCAGGCGCTCGACCATGGTCTTCTCACGACGCGCCTTGGAGTACGTCACCAGCCAGCGCAGACCGAGGGTGGTCGCCCGGGCCGGACGGACCTCGACCGGCACCTGGTAGGTCGCGCCACCGACACGGCGGCTGCGGACCTCGAGGGTCGGCTTGACGTTGTCCATCGCCCGCTTCAGGGTGACGACCGGGTCGGTGCCGGACTTCTCGCGGCAGCCCTCCAGGGCGGCGTACACGATGCGCTCGGCGAGCTGACGCTTGCCGCGCAGCAGGATCTTGTTCACCAGCTGGGTGACCAGCGGCGAGTTGTACACCGGGTCAGCGACCAGCGGCCGCCGCGGAGCGGGTCCCTTACGCGGCATGTCAGCTCTTCTCCTTCTTCGCGCCGTAACGGCTGCGCGCCTGCTTGCGGTTACGGACACCCTGGGTGTCCAGCGAGCCGCGAACGATCTTGTAACGCACGCCGGGGAGGTCCTTCACCCGGCCGCCGCGGACGAGCACGATCGAGTGCTCCTGCAGGTTGTGACCGACGCCCGGGATGTAGGCGGTCACCTCGATCTGGCTGCTGAGCTTGACACGCGCGACCTTGCGGAGCGCCGAGTTCGGCTTCTTGGGGGTGGTGGTGTACACGCGGGTGCACACGCCGCGCCGCTGAGGGGAACCCTTCAGCGCCGGGGTCTTGGTCTTGGTCGTCTTGGCCTGGCGGCCCTTTCGGACCAGCTGCTGGATCGTGGGCACCGGGTTTCTCCGCTCCCTTCGGCCGCATGGCGGCCGCGCCGTCTGACGTAACCGGCCTGCTGACCGGCTCTCCTACATTCCGACCAGGGCCGCCCCTCGGAGGCCCCGGCACCCGCGGTCGGGCGTGTCGCCCAGCTCACGGTCCCGTTGTCGGCGCTCGCACGCGACCCCGGGTCTGTCACCGGCACACGGCAGGCCGCGAACCGGGTCTTGTGGCTGTGTCGTGCCGCAGCCGGACCGTCGATATCATCGGATCCAGCGCACGCACGAGTTGCCCGGGCAGGCCCGGGCACAAGGGGAAAGAGTACCTACCACAACCGCGCTGGTCAAAACGGAGTGGCCGGTGGGGTGTCCCACCGTCCGTCCATCGGCTCCGCCGCGCCAACCCGCCCGTGATGGGCACCTACGAACACAAGTGTACCGGCTGTTCTCCGAGCGCGGCCCGTCGGCCCCGGTGCCCGGGCCACCGGAGCACGCCCGCCGTCCACCCACTCGGCCACACCGGTCACGACGGTCACGCGAACGACACCAGCAACGCCAGCCCCAGCCCGACCAGGCTCAGCAGCACCCCGGCCGCCCCGCAACTCACCCCGGCCAGCGCCAGACCGCGACCGCTGAAGCGCACCGCGGGCGGTGCCGCCGGGCGACGGATCTGCCGCAACCCGAGCAGGCCGGCGACGGCCGCGCCGGCACCGGTCAGCGCACCCAGCAGGGTGATCGCGCCGGCGGCCCAGACCCCGCCCTGGTCCCGGGCGACCAGGCCGATGCAGATCACCAGCAGCGACACCAGGATCGAGACGACACCGCCCACCAGCGCGCCGACCGCCAGGCCGGACGTGACCGGCGGCACGTCGAGGTGCACGACCCCGAACGGCGTACCGGCCAGCGCGACGGCTTCCCCCGGGACGCGCACCCCATGGCGGTGCTCTCGTCGGCGGTGAGCGCCCTGTCGACCTTCTACCAGGACAGCCTGGACCCGTTCG
>NZ_JBFAMU010000160.1:0-10169 GCF_040656655.1 Micromonospora sp. NPDC049799 | reverse complement strand
CGGAGTCGGAGCGCCAGCGGAGCGACGGACGCGCGCCCAGGCGGCGGCGCGTGCGGCCCGTTGCGGGCCGCCTTGAAGACGTACAGAAAGTTTGAACGGGGATTCTGGGAGGGTGTCTTGTCCTGTCACGGGACATGCTTGACACTTGCGTCCCACCACATGCTTGACGCCTGCTCTGCGCAGGGAGTGATGGCTACCGGGCCGGGTCGGTCACCAGCGTGGGTGTGCGGTCGGCGAGGTCCCGCAGTACTGCCGCGGTAGTGGTGGCCTTCATGCGCTCCAGCTCGTCGGCGGTGATTCCGACGACGGTCAAGAACCTTGCCGAGCCGTAGGGCGAGGCGATGGGCGGCAACTCTGGGTCGGCAGCGAACGCGACTGCGGTGAGCCGGGTGTTCGCTTCGCCAGTGATCGGTCCAGCCGGGTCCAGTCGGTGGCCTTCGGCGAAGGGTCGCCCGCTGTCGAACACGTAGTTCACCAGCCGCTCTAGCAGGCGTAGGGCCCACGCGGGCGGCTGATCGGCATCCATGGGAACCCTCATGGTCAGCTCGCATCCCCAGCCGCTGACGTCCTGGTCGTCGCTTTCCTTGGCGAACAGTTCCGTCATTCCGAACGTCACCAGCAACCAGTAACCGTCGGACCGGTATGCGCTCAAGCCGTAGAGGCCGGCCTGCCCAGGGAGGATGTTCGACCCCCAGTGCAGGGGGTTGGTGTCCTTCACCCTGGTCGCTACTGCCGCCTCAATCGCGTCCCAGCCCGGAGCCTCGTCTGCACTATCGACCATGAGCTTTCCCCGCTTCGGCTCGTCCAGCCCGCTCACACGGCGTAGCCAGGCTAGGTCACTTGTCAAGCATGAGCTGGGACGGATCCGTCAAGCATGTGGTGGGACTAGACATTCTGGGAGGGTGTCCCCGCCGGCCGGGCCTGACCCGACTTTGAACTGGCTCCGTGCCCTCATGTGGACCCGTCGACCCGGTTGGCGGGGGCACCTCTCTCGGCACCTGCACGGGCCGGCGTGGTGACCTGATTAGGAGCTCGGGTTCGTCCCTCATCCCCGTTCTGTCCAACGTTCTCCTCGTGCGCGGTAGTCGAGCCATGCCGTCAATGCAGCAGGCAGGAGGCAGCGTGAGCGAGGACCAGGACGTGACCGTCGGGGTCGACACGCACAAGGACGTGCACGTCGCGGCGGTGTTGGACCAAACCGGCCGGGTGTTGGACAACAGAGGCTTTCCGACGACGATGCGCGGCTACGCGCAGCTGGCCACCTGGGCTGAGTCCTTTGGCACGGTTGCCAAGGTCGGCCTGGAAGGCAGCGGCAGTTACGGCGCCGGGTTGCTGCGGTTCCTGACTGACTACGGCCTGACCGTGGTTGAGGTCGACCGCCCGGACCGCTCCACCCGCCGCCGGATCGGCAAGACTGACACCATCGACGCCGAGTCCGCCGCCCGGGCAGTCATCTCCGGCCGAGCCAGCGGCACTCCGAAGACCCGTCACGCCCAGGTCGAGATTATCCGGGCTCTGCGCGTCGCCCGCCGCGGAGCGATGAAGGCTCGGATTCAGGCCGGAGGCCAGGTCGAATCGCTCATCGTCTCGGCCCCCGAACCCGTGCGACAACTGGTGCGCGGGCTGGCCGGCAAGAAGCGCATCCGCGTCTGCGCCGCTCTCAGGCCCGGCACGGTGTCTGACCCGGCGACCGCCACCAAGCTCGCGCTGCGCAGCCTCGCCCGACGCTGGCTCGCCCTCCAGTCGGAGATCGACGACCTCGACAGCCACCTGGCCGCCCTCGTCACCGCCGCCGCCCCGGATCTGGTCGCGCTGCCTGGCGTCGGTATCGACACCGCCGGGCAACTGCTCGTCACCGCCGGCGACAACCCCCACCGCTTGCACTCCGAAGGGGCTTTCGCCCGGCTCTGCGGCGTCGCCCCCATCCCCGCCAGCTCCGGGCGGACCGACCGCCACCGCCTGCACCGTGGCGGCGACCGCGACGCCAACCGCGCCCTCTGGCGCATCACCCTGGTCCGCATGCGCTGCCACCAGCCCACCAAGGACTACGTCACCCGCCGAACCGCAGAGGGCAAGACCAAGACGGAGATCATGCGATGCCTCAAGCGCTACATCGCCCGCGAAGCCTTCACCCACCTCGCACCTCGCCCGACAGAGCAGGCACCATGGCCCGTGCGACTACTGACGGCAGACGAGTTCACCGCCACGATCGGGACACCCCCAACACCAGTCGACGTCGATGAACCTCCTCCGTTCGACTTCTGGCCCTACTACGACGCCATCCCCCATGACCACTTCGCCGGCCACGACTTCAGCCGGGAGGAGGTGACGAACGTCTGGCAGATGCCCGACGACATCCATCAGCACGTCCTCATCGCGTCCGGGACCCCGAACGTCTTCATGGCGCTCGTGCTCAATCTCCGGACAGCCTCAGTGCTCGGCCACCACCTGCTCGACCTCAACGAGCTCTACGGGCTCAGTCAGCCACCCATGACAGCTTGACGAACAATAGGAGCGTCCGCTACACGCACTCGACAGCTGAGCGGGACCGCCGGGTGTTGAAATCCTTCGCTGCCTTCTCGCTGCCTCCGGGCAACGACTGACCCTCGGATACGAGTCAAGGCCCCTCGATTGAGGGGCCTTGAGCTTGCCATATTCATGGTGGGCGATACTGGGATCGAACCAGTGACCTCTTCGGTGTGAACGAAGCGCTCTCCCGCTGAGCTAATCGCCCTCAGCGCCGATGACTCTACCTGATCGTGTGACCGGACCAAAAACCCGGGGGCGTCAGTTCGTCGCCAGGTACTTCAGCGCCTGCGCCACCAGGTCGATGCCGAGGCTGTACTTGAGCGACAGCCACACGACCGCCGACACGAACACCAGCCCGACCCCACCCAGCACGAACCGCACTCCGAGCGACTGTCGCGTCACCCACTGCGTCCAGCCGTGCACGTGCCGTCGGGTGAAGGCCAGCAGCCGGCGGGCCCAGTGGAACTCGACGGCCCAGATGCCGAGGCCGGCGATCACCAGCAGCCACCCGGGTCCGGGCAGCGGGATCAGCGCGATGCCGATCGTCACCACGAGGGCGCCGGCGATGGCGATGAAGATCTTGAGGGCGACCCGGCCGGTGGGATTGGCTCGGATCAACTCGAGGGTCGTCGACACCTGCTGCCGCCAGCGTGGACGGCTACGCCGTTCCGCCACGGCAAGGCCACCCCCCTGCTCCTGGACCGGCCGTCCAGGCCGGTCACGCTGCTCCTTCGGCACCCCGTACCCCCGCTTTTCGGCTGAGCAAACCGCGACGTTCGGTGGGCTTGGCGCGGTCATCCTCTCCATTGAGGATCGCTTCGTCACCATTTCCACCCCCAGTGTGGCGCGCGCCCGTCACTGCAACGGCCGACTGGACGTTACCGGAGTAAGTCGTCGACTGAGCCACCCGATGCCGGGCGGGACCAACGCACTGGGCAGAACCGGAAATCCTACATGAATCCTCACATTCACGCGGCCTTTCCGACCCCCTTCCCACCACTGGGTGAAGTCAGCGTATGGCGGAGCGTAGCCAGGAGTAGCACCTGAGTATGGGAAAAGCGGGACACGCGCGTTCCGCAGCGGTGCCGGGGGGAGATCGTCCATGAGTGTCATCCGACCGACGACCGTAGAGGTCGAGACGTCGCTAAGGCTCGTCGCACCTGACGCCACGGCCTTGCCGGTGCGTGCCAGTCTGCGTTACGACCCAGCTGATCCGTACGCGGTTCATGTCCTGTTCCATGCCGAATCGGCCGGGGGCGAGGCAGTCAGCTGGTCCTTCGCCCGTGAACTGCTGGTGACCGGTCTCGACGAGCCGGCCGGCATCGGCGACGTGCGGGTCTGGCCCTGGGCCACCCCGCGCGGCGACTTCGTCGCCCTGGCGCTGTCGTCGCCCGACGGCAACGCCCTCTTCGAGGTGCCGCGGAGCGTACTCGTGCGCTTCCTGCGGCGGACCTACGTCGTGGTGCCACGCGGCCGCGAGGCCGAGCACCTCGACGTCGACACGGCGGTGAACCGGCTGCTCGCCGGTCGCTGAACGACCGGGCAACCGGCCACACCGGGGCCGCGCGGATCTGCCGAGTCCGCGCGGCTCCGGCTACCCGGGGGTACGCGCACAGCGTCCCGCCCCCGGTGGTGCTCAGCCGTGGGTGGTGATGCCACCGTCCACCGGGATGACGGCACCGGTCAGGTAGGCCCCGGCGCGCGACGACAGGTAGATCGCGGTGCCCGCCATGTCCTCCGGCCGGCCGATGCGGCCCAACGGCACCTGCGCCGCGATGGCCGCACGCGACCCGGGGTCCCCCAGCGCGAACGCCATCATCTTGCTCTCGAACGGTCCGGGCGCGATCGCGTTGACGGTGATCTGCTCGCCGGCGAGCTGGTGTGCCAGGCTGCGGGTGAGCATGTGCACGGCCGCCTTCGTGGCGGAGTACGCGTACACCTCCATGAACGGGACGCGCAGGCCGTCGACGGACCCGATGTTGATGACGCGGGCGGGGTCGTCGGCGCTGGCGCCGGCGCGCAGGGCCGGCAGCAGCGCGGTGGTGAGCCGGAAGACGGCCTTGACGTTGACCGCCCAGAGCTTGTCGAACGCGGCCTCCGGGTACGACTCCAGGGGTGCGCCCCAGGTCGCGCCCGCGTTGTTGACCAGGACGTCGAGCTTGTCGACCCGTTCCCGGACGGCGGCGGCGAGCCCCTGTGCGCCCTCGTCGTTGCCGAGGTCGGCCGGGATCGCCTCGCACCGGCCCTCGGTGGAGAGCTCCTTGGCGACCGCCTCGCAGACGTCGGCCTTGCGGGACGAGATGATCACGTGCGCCCCGGCCCGGACGAAGCCCTGCGCGATCATCAGGCCGATACCCCGTGAACCACCGGTGACCAGGACCGTCTTACCGTCGACCGAGAACAGATCCGTCATGTCCATCCCATCGTGTCGTCCACCGCCGCAGGCGGGCCCGAACCGGAGCTACCGCCCGGTAACGTAGCCCGGCCGCCGAAGCGAGAACAACCCCCGGCCGGGATGCAATGGCCGTGACCTCGGGCTACCGTCGCAGGTGATGGTCCCTCCCGGTCAGCTCACCCCCGTTCCGCTCCCCGGCGCTGGCGCCGGCGCAGCCCCGATCGACACCTGCACGCTGGGTGATCTCGCGCCCGGTCCCGGGTGGCGGCGCCCGGTGCTGGTGGACCGCGACCTGCTGGTCCTGACCACCGGCGGCCACGGCACGGCGGACCTGGACTTCCGTCCGCTTCCCTGCCGGCCCGGCACCCTGCTGCGGGTTCGCGCCGGGCAGGTGCTGCGCTGCACCGTCCCTCCCCTGGACGCCACGGTGGTGCGCTGGGACGCCGAGGCGCTGCGCGGGTTCGAGGTGGATCTCGACGCGGTCCCGCCGTGGCGGCAGCTCGTCGGCGAGGACGAGGACGCGGTGATCAACGAGGTGACCCAGCTCGCCGTCGACGCTCACCGGCACCGGGACGTACCCGCCGCCCAGGCGCTGCTCCGTCACCAACTCGCCGTCCTGCTGCTGCGGCTGTCGCTGCTTCCCGGCGTCGCGCCGTCGACCGCGCCGCGCGCCGAGGCGGCCACCTACCAACGGTTCCGCCGGGAGGTGGAACGCGGCTACCCGCACAGCCGCCGCGTGGAGGACTACGCGGCCCAGCTCGGCTGCTCGGTGCGGACGCTGACCCGCGCCTGCCTGGCCGTCACCGGCCGCAGCGCCAAGCAGGTGCTCGACGAGCGGGTGGCGCTCCAGGCCAGCCGGCTGCTGGCGGCCACCGACGAGCCGATCGCCGGGATCGGTCGCCGGCTGGGCTTCACCGAGCCCACCAACTTCGGCCGGTTCTTCACCCGGGAGGTCGGCTCCAGCCCCGGTGCCTTCCGCGCCGCCCGCGACCAGCCTCTGACCGGAGCCGCCCGGCCCGCCGCGGGACAGCCCGCGCCGCCCGGGTCCGCACCGCCCGAGCCCGGCGACCGGACTCCCCCACCGGCCGCCGCACCGGCGACGTCCCCGGCCGGCGGGAAGAAGCCGACGAACGGGCGGCTCGTGCGTCCGCGCCCACCTGCCGACGCGACGGGCACCCGCCGCCCGGCATGATGGCAGGGTGCAGATCTCCGCGCGCGGCGACTACGCGGTACGGGCGGCGCTGAGCCTCGCCACCGCGTACCCTCGCCTGCTCTCCACCCAGGCCATCGCGGCGGAGCAGGACATGCCCCGCAAGTTCCTGGAGGCGGTCCTGGCCGACCTGCGCCGGGGCGGCATCGTCCGGGCGCAGCGCGGCGCGGAGGGTGGCTACACCCTGGCGCGTCCACCGCGGGAGGTGACCGTCGGCGCGGTGCTGCGGGCGGTCGAGGGCCCGCTGGCCGGGGTGCGCGGCCTGCGCCCGGAGGAGACCCGGTACGAGGGCTCGGCGGAGAACCTGCCCGGGCTCTGGGTGGCCGTCCGCGCGGCGGTGCGCCGGGTCGTCGACGAGGTCAGCCTCGCCGAGATCGTCAGCGGACGTCTTCCCGCGCACGTCCGGAAGTTGACGGCGCTGCCGGACGCCTGGGAGCCACGCTGATGCCGACCCCGACCCTGCGCACCGACCGGTTGGTGCTCCGGGCGTACCGGCCGGACGACGCGGAGGACTTCGTCGCCCTGCTCAGCGACGCGGAGGTGGGCCGCTTCATGGGCGACGGGCCGCTGGCCACGCAGGAGGCGGCGGAGCTGTTCGGCCGGGTGTTCACCGTGGTCTACGCCGAGGACCTCTTCGACGTCTGGGCGGTGCACCACGACGGCCGGTACGTCGGGCACGCCGAGATCAAGCGGACCGACCAGGTCGACGGCCACGAGATCGTGTACGCGCTGGCGAAGCCGGCCTGGGGTGCCGGCCTCGGCACCGAGCTGGCCCGGGCCCTCGTCGCGTACGGGTTCGACACCCTCGGCCTACCGCGGGTGCACGCCACCGTCGCCGACGCCAATCGGGCCAGCCTCGCCCTGCTGACCCGGGTCGGCTTCGTCCACGAGCGCGACATCGCCGAGGCCGACGGCAGCACCACCCGCGTCCTCACCGCGCATGCCCCGGATCCGGTCTAGAGCGGCACCAGCGGGGCCGTCCACCCTGGATCGGGCCCGGTTTCGCGATTCGTGGTTCCGGGCATGTTCACGTTCGACAGGGCAGGGAAGGGAAATTGAAGGGAGCCACGCGATGGGTCTGATGTTCCGCAAGCGCAAGAAGTACGGCCCGATCATCCTCAACTTCACCGAGAACGGGTTCTCGTCCTGGAGCATCAAGATCGGTCGCTGGTCCTGGAACTCCAGGGCCAAGGCGCACCGGGTGGACCTGCCGGGCCCGCTGTCCTGGAAGCAGGACAAGAACCGGGCGTGACGTCCCGAAGTCGAACGGGGTGCCGGTGTCTCACCGGCACCCCGTTCGACTTCGTTCGCCGTTCGGGACGATCCGGCGGGACGGTCGGCGGACAATCGCCGCATGACCCAGGGCCGGCGCGCACGCCGCGAACGCCGCAACGCGCTGCTGACCTGCCTGCTGCTCGTGGTCGTCTACTTCGTGGTCCCGGTCGAGGCGGATCCGAACGGCCTGCGGCTCGCGCTGCGCAGCGCCGGCACGCTCGTGCTGGTGGTCGTGGTGGCGTGGCTGGTGACCAGTCAGGTACGCCGGCAGCTCCGGGTCGACACACCCTTCGGTGAGCCGGAGGTGCGGGCGCTGAACCGGCTTGCGGTCACGCTGGTCGCCGGGCTGCTGGTCTTCGCCCTCGCCGACTACGTGCTCGCCCGCAGCTCCCCGGACGAGTTCGTCAACCTGCGCACCAGGATCGACGCACTCTACTTCGCCCTGGCCACCCTCACCACCATCGGGTACGGCGACGTGCACGCGCAGGGGCAGGTCGCCCGGTTGGTGGTCTGCGCGCAGATGGTGTTCAGCATCGGGGTGATCGCCACCGGGGCGTCGATCGTGGTCAGGCAGCTGATGCAGGCGCCGCGGCGGTGACGACCACGTCCCCGCCCAGCCGGCCGTGCTCCGGGTCGCGGGTCACCGCGCCCGAGGCGAGCAGCCCGGTCAGCGCCCGGACCGCGTCGGCCGCCCGGTAGACGGTCGAGGTGAGCGCGTACCGGCGCAGCTCCGTCACCGTACGCGGACCGGAGCGGGTCAGTTCGGCCAGCAACTCCCGGCGCAGCGGTCCGGGCTCCGGGTCGGCCGCGATGTCCAGCACCCGGCCGGCGGGGTCGGCCGGGTCGCGGTAGCGCACCCCGGCGTACTCGTCGACCGCCCACAGCGCCTCCTTGAACGCCTCCAGGCTCCGGTCGAACCCGGTGGCGAAGGCGAGCCGGCGCGCGGGCGTGCCGTCGGTGGGTACCAGATCGACCTCGGTGACCAGCGGAAACCCGGCGTCGGCGAGTGCCGGCCGGGTCGGGGGCACCGGGCCGGAGGAGACCAGGAGCACCTCGGCCGGCCGGCCGCCGGCGGCGCCCCGCAGCACCGCCGGGTCCACCGGCCCGTCCACGTACGACAGCAGGGGCGCGCCCGCCGCGCCGGCCGCCTTCAGGGCGACCGGCAGCCGGTCCGGCCCACCGGGCACCAGGTGTACGGCAACCTCGCTCGGCAGGGCCGCCTCCGCGACGCCCAGCCGGGCCGCCAGCTCCGTCCCCCCGCCGGCGAGCACCACCACGGTCAACTGTCGACCGCGTAACCGGTCGGCGTACTCGGCCACGGCGCCCAGGGCGGCCTCCGGCGTCCCTGAGTCGTCACCGTCGTACGCCAGGACGACGGTGGCCCGCCGCGCGCGGTGGGCGACGCCCGGCAACCAGACCTCGAGGTGTCGGACGAGCAGTTCGCGCAGGACGGCGTCGGTCGGCATGCTGCCGTTCTACCCCACCCGCCCGCCGCGTGGACGGGCGGAGGGGCAACCCGCCGCGTGTCAGGCGGGGACGGAGATGCCGACGCCGCCGCGGGTCTGGCCGCCGTAGCGCCGGCGTTCGGCGTCCAGGTCGAGGCGGCCGATGCGCTTGCGGGCGGTGAGGGCGGTCTCGTCGAGGAGCGCGGCCGGCACCAGCCAGACGATCTCGAACTCCAGCCCGTCGGGGTCCTGCCCGTAGAGGCTCTTGGTGGTGCCGTGGTCGGAGCTGCCGACCAGGGCGCCGGCGGCGGCGAGCCGCTGGGCGGTGGCGGCCAGTTCGTCGAGGGTGTCGACCTCCCAGGCCAGGTGGTACAGGCCGACGGTGGAGCGGCCGGCGGCGGAGCGACCGGCGGCGGCACCGATCTCGAACAGGCCGAGGTCGTGGTCGTTGGTGGAGTCGGGGGCCTGGAGGAAGGTGGCGCCCCGGAAGCCGTCCGGCGTCATCGCGACCGGGCGGAAGCCGAGCACGTCACGGTAGAAGGCGACGCTGCGCTCCAGGTCGCCGACGTAGAGGACGGCGTGGTTGAGACGGTGGATTCCCATGCCACCGACGGTACGCCGATTTTGTTGAGCGTTCAACTAACTGCCGTATGATGGGCGTCATGACCCGTTGGCTGGACCCGGACGAGCAGCGCACCTGGCGGGCGTTCCTGACCGCCTCCCGGGGCCTGATGGAGACGCTCGACCGCGAGCTGCAACGCGACGCGGGAATGCCGCACGCCTACTACGAGATCCTGGTTCGCCTCTCCGAGGCACCCGACCGGCGGCTGCGGATGAGCGACCTCGCCCAGGTCAGCGGCTCGTCGCGCAGCCGCCTCTCGCACGCGGTGAGCCGCCTGGAGGCGGCCGGCTGGGTGCGCCGCGAGGACTGCCCCACCGACCGGCGCGGGCAGGTCGCGCTGCTCACCGACGCGGGCTTCGCGACCCTCGCGGCCGCCGCGCCCGGGCACGTGGAGGGCGTACGCCGGCACCTGTTCGACGCGTTGAGCCCGGCCCAGGTCGACCAGCTACGCCGGATCAGTGAGGCCCTCGCGGACCATCTCCGGGAAACCTGACCGGCGCGGGTCTTGTACTTACCGTCGTCGGATGAGCACGATGGGGCGTGCCCTCCGGCTTCGGTGACCTGACTGACCAAGCGCACCACCTGGTGTCCACCGGCGACCTCGCCGGCGCCCAGCGGCTTCTCGCCGACGCGCTGACCGACGCCGACCCGCGCCCGGCCAACGCCACGCCCGAGCTGGCCGAGGCGGCCGGC
>NZ_JBFAMU010000159.1:0-10181 GCF_040656655.1 Micromonospora sp. NPDC049799 | reverse complement strand
CGGCCCGCCGCCGCAGTCCGGCGCGTACCCGGGCGGTCAGCCGTACGCCGGCCAGCCCGGCGCCCACCCCGCCCCTCAGCCGTTCGGTGAACCGTCGTACGACGGCGCCCCGCCGGCGAAGCGGTCCCGGCTCCCCCTGGTCCTGTCGCTGGCCCTGGCCGGGATCCTGGTGCTCTGCCTGGGCGGCGGCGGTCTGGCCTACGTCGCGCTGTCCGGCGACGACGAGCCGGCCCCGGTCGCCTCGTCCGGCGCGACCCCCGGCGCGGCTCCGAGCACCGGCCCGGACGACGCGGGCTCCGCTCCGGCGGAGACCCCGTCCGACGAGGCGAGCGCGGACCCCCGGATCCGGCTGGTCACCCCGAAGAGCCTGGGCGGCCGTCCGAAGAGCACCGACCCCGAGCTGAAGGCCCTGGCGGACCAGATGGTCCGCGACATGAAGTCGACCGTGAGCCGCGAGAGCGGGGCCGTCGGCGCCTTCTACGGCAGTCCGGAGAAGCAGAACATCGTCATGGTGGTCGGCGCGTCCGGCTTCGTCCTCGACCCCGAGAAGGAGTTGAACGACGCGGTCAAGGGGGTCACCACCGACCTGTCGGTCCGGAAGATGGCCACGGTCAGCCCGGGGCCGCTCGGCGGCCTGGCGAAGTGCGGTGACGGCGAGTCCTCCGACGTGCCGCTCGGTGTCTGCGTCTGGGCCGACCAGGGCAGCGTCGGGATGATCGTGATGTTCTTCTCCTCCGGGTCCAAGGCGAAGTCCGAGTTCGTCTCCATCCGGGGCCAGATCGAGAAGCGTTCCTGACACCGTCGCCGGCGGGTCCACGACGGACACCGCCGGCCGCACCCGTTCGCACCCCTGACCTGGAGCTGACCTGACATGACGCAGCCGCCCTACCCCTCCCAGCCGGGAAGCGGAGCGCCCTACGGCGCGTACCCGCCTCGGCAGCCGGACAGCGCCCCGCCGTCCCAGTACGGCGGGCGGCCACCCGCGCCCCAGTACGGCGGCTACCCGTCGGGACCGCAGCAGCAGGGCGGGTACCCCTCCGCACCGCAGCAGGGCGGCTACCCGTCCGGACCGCAGCAGCAGGGCGGGTACCCCTCCGCACCGCAGCAGGGCGGCTACCCGTCCGGACCGCAGCAGCAGGGCGGCTACCCCTCCGCACCGCAGCAGGGCGGCTACCCCTCCGCACCGCAGCAGCAGGGCGGCTACCCCTCCGCACCGCAGTACGGCGGCTACCCGCCGGCGGGGTACCAGCAGCCGGTCGGCTATCCGCCGTCGTCACCGGGTGGTTATTCGTCCGCACCGGAGCCCGGCGGCTACCCCTCCGCACCGGACAGCGGGGGCTACCCGTCGGGCCCGCAGGCCGGCGGGCCCGGCCAGCCGTACGGCACCCCCGCGTTCACGCCCGCCCCGAAGAAGCGGTCCACCGGCAAGGTCCTGCTGATCGTGCTGCTTGCGGTGCTGGTGCTCTGCGGAGGCGGCGCGGCGGTGGCGGTGGCGCTCGTCGGCGGCGAGGTCAAGGACGCCGTCGACACGGCCACCAAGACCCGGGTGGTCGCGCCGGAGACCCTGGCCGGCCGGCCGAAGGTCACCGACCCGAACCTGCTGGACATCGCGAGGCAGCTCGAGACCACGCTGAACAAGTCGCTTCCGGGGGCGACCAGCACCGTGGGCGCGTTCTACGGGACACCGGCCAAGAAGGACCTGGTGATGGTCGCGGCGGCCTCGGGGCCGAACGCGGACCCGGGGAAGACGCTGAACGACACGATCGCCGGCGCGAAGCAGAGCGCCGTCGAGGTCGGCCCGATGACCGACGTCGAGGCGGGTCCGCTCGGCGGTGAGGCCAAGTGCGGTGACGCGAAGGCGGCCGAGGTCAACATCGGCCTCTGCATCTGGAGTGACCGGGGCAGCGTCGGCATGATCATGATCTACTTCAAGTCCGGCGCGCAGGTGGCGGACGAGTTGGTGGCCATGCGCGGGCAGATCGAGCAGCAGGGCTGATCGGACCGACCGCCGGAACGGGCCCCGTCCGTCTGGACGGGGCCCGTCCGTCTGGACGGGGCCCGTCGCGTCAGGCGGTCTGCGCCGCCCGCTCGGCGGCGCTGCGTACGACGCAGAACTCGTTGCCCTCCGGGTCGCGGAGCACCACGAAGCCCTGGCCCTGCGGCCCGATGTGGTCGGCCACGTGGACGGCACCGATCTCCAGGAGGCGGCGTACCTCCTCGTCGCGCGTCCGGTCCGTCGGTTGCAGGTCCAGGTGGACGCGGTTCTTCACCTGCTTGCCCTCCGGCACGGCCAGGAAGAGCACCTCCGGGCCACCGGGGGGCAGCAGCATGGCCTCCGGGTCCCCGGGGAAGTCGTCCGGCTGACGGGGGCACTCGAAGACCTGGGCCCAGAAACCGGCCAGGGCGTACGTGTCATGACAGTCGATGCTGATGTTGTGGATGCGTGCGCTCACGCTGACTCCTTCGTCGTGGACACCCGCTCCGCCGCGCTGCGCAGGACGCAGAACTCGTTGCCCTCCGGGTCGGCGAGCACCACCCATCCGGTGCCGTCGGCGCGCCGATGGTCGCTCACCACCGTGGCGCCGAGGTCGAGCACCCGCTGGACCTCCTCGTCGCGGGTCCGGCCGGCGGGCTCCAGGCAGATGTGCACCCGGTTCTTGACCGCCTTGGTCTCCGCGACCTGCTGGAAGAACACGTGCGGCGCGTCCGGGTGGGTCGTGACGAGGACGGCCTCCGGGTCACCCGGGAGGTCGTCGGCGTGGCGTTCCCGACCGAGCACCGCCGACCAGAAGCCGGACAGGGCGTAGGTGTCGTGACAGTCGAAACTGACGTTGTGGATCCGTGGATACACGGGGTCTCCTCCTGAGGAGATCGGGGCACCCCGCGTGCGTGAGGGTCAGCCTGCGAGGCGGGGTGCGGACAGCATGACGGTGAACATCGACGCACCCCCCTCCTTGATCGGGCTGACGCGGTGATCATCACACCGTCGGGGCGCCCGCCGCAACCCCGTTCACGCGGTCAGCGAGCCGGGTCCGGACCGGGCGTGGCGTCGGCGGCCGGCAGCGTCACGGTGACCTCCAGGCCCCCGCCGGGCTGGGCGACGGCGCTGACCGTGCCGCCGTGGGCGTCGCAGACCGCACGCACGATGGAGAGCCCCAGGCCGGAACCCCGGGCACCGGTACGCTCCCGGCCACCGCGCCGGAACGGCTCGAACAGCCCCGGCACGTCGGCCTGGTCCACCTCGAACCCGGTGTTGCCCACCACCAGCCAGGACCGCTGCCCGTCGGAGCCGGTCCGCACCCACAGCCGGCCGTGCAGGTGGTTGTAGCGGACGGCGTTCTCGACGAGGTTGCCGGCGAGCCGGTCCAGCAGCCCCGGGTCGCCGACGACCGGCGCGCACTCCAGCGAGGTCTGCACGTGCAGCCCGATCCGCTCCACCTCCCGGCGCACGGCGGACAGGGCGTTCGCGGTGCCCTCGGCGAGGTCGAACTCGGTGCGCCGGCCCAGCCGACGGCCCGCCTGGGCCTCGCTGCGGGCGAGGATCAGCAGGGCGTCCACGAGGCCGTTGGCGCGTTCGGAGGCGTCCCGGACGACGGTGGCCATCCGCCGGTACTCACCGGTGTCCGCGTCATCGTCGCTCAGCGTCACGTCGATCTCGGTACGCATCACCGCGAGCGGGGTACGCAGCTCGTGCGACGCGTTGGCGACGAACCGCCTCTGCGCCTCGAAGGCCTCCCCCAGCCGGTCCAGCATGTCGTCGAACGTCTTGGCCAGCTCGGCCACCTCGTCGTCGGCCCCGGAGTAGCCGATCCGCTGGTCCAGCGTGGTCTCCCCGAGCCGCCGGGCGGTCGCCGTCACCTGGTGCAGGGGGCGCAGGGCCCGGCCCACCACGGCGTACGCCCCGGCCACCCCGACGATCCCGACGGCGAGCAGGGCGGCGAGGCCCTTGGCCAGCAGTTCCCGGCCGGCGGAGTCGACGAGTTGCCGCTGCCACTGCGCGGCGTCCAGGGACCGCCCGTCGGCGAGCACCACGGTGGTGCCCGGCAGTAGCTCGTCGGTGGGCCGCAGCGCGTCCCGGACCAGCAGCCAGGCCAGCAGCACCAGGATCGCGCCGGCACCGACCAGCAGGACGCCGTTGAGCAGGGTCAGCCGCAGCCGCAGCGTGGGCCGTAACCGGGAACGCCGGGCCACCGGGTCGACCTCGGCCCGCGCGTTCACGACGGCGTCCCGGCCGTGCGGTAGCCCGCACCGACGACGGTCTCGATCAGCGGCGGGTCGCCGAGCTTGCGGCGCAGGGTCATCACGGTGACCCGGACGATGGTGGTGAACGGGTCGGTGTTGGCGTCCCAGACCCGCTCCAGCAGTTCCTCGCTGGAGACCACCGCGCCCCGCGCCTTGAGCAGCTCGCACAGCACGCCGAACTCCTTGTTGGTCAGGTCGACCGGCTCGCCCCGGCGGGTCGCCACCCGTCGGGCGGGGTCGACCACGAGGTCGGCCAGCTCCAGCACCGGCGGGGCGGGCGGGGTGGCGCGCCGGCCGAGCGCCTGCACCCGGGCCACCAGCTCGTCGAAGGCGAAGGGCTTCGCCAGGTAGTCGTCGGCGCCGAGCTGCAACCCCTCCACCCGGTCGGCGACCGTGCCGCTGGCGGTCAGCATCAGCACCCGGGTGAGCGCGCCGGAGGCGGCCAGGTCCGCGCAGATCTGGTCGCCGTGCACGCCGGGCAGGTCGCGGTCCAGCACGACCACGTCGTACCGGGTGACGAAGGCGGCCTCGTGGCCCGCGTCGCCGTCGTAGGCGACGTCGACCGCCATCCCCCGCTTACGCAGCCCCCGCGCGATCGCGTCGGCGAGGTTGCGCTCGTCCTCGACCACCAGCACCCGCATCCCGGCCTCCTCCGCCCCTGACCTCCCGACAACCTAGTGCGAGGCGGCAACCGGCCGTCCCCCGCCGTCCCGGCCACCGTTGCACAGAACCTTCGGCGTACGCGATGCTGCCGGCAGTCGTCACCGGCAGGAACGGACGGTCCATGATCAGCACGACGCCCACGACCGGGCGCGACATCACCTACCGGGGTTTCCGGTTCCCCGACAGCCTCGACTCCGGCGTCGCCGAGGGGCTGGAACCGAGCGGGCGGAGCCTGGTGCTCGCCGAGCCGGCCGGTCTCGTGGACCGCACCGGCCCCGACGGCCGGTTGCGCCGCCACGTCGCCGGCCGCTGGACGTCCGCGCCGGTCGAGGCGGGTTTCGCCGTACGCGAGGTGGTGCCCTCCTGGACCGCGGACACCCCCGGCGACAGCTGGCTGCGGGTCGAGGCCCGCGGGTGGGGCGACGACGGGGCCGCCACCGGGTGGTACGTGCTCGCCGACTGGGCCGCCGCCGACCACGCCGTACGCCGCACCTCGGTGCCCGGGCAGCGCGACGGGGTCGCCCGGGTGGACACCGACACGCTCGTGCTGGCCGGCGCGGCGGTCACCGGCTGGCAGCTACGGGTGACGCTGCTGCGCCCGGAGGACGCCATCGACGGCCCGCTGCTGCACACCGTCGGTGCCGTCGCCTCCGGCACCCATCCCGGCCCCACCGGTCCGACACCGGGTCCGGCCGGCGCTCCGGTCGCCTGGGGCACCGTGCTTGACGTGCCGCGCTACTCGCAGCGGCTGCACGCCGGTGTCCAGGGCTGGGGCGGCGGGGGCGACTCCTGGTGCAGCCCCACCTGCATCTCGATGGTGCTGGCCTACTGGGGCGCCGCCCCGCCCGGGGACCGGTACGCCTGGGTGGACCCGCCCGGCCCCCGCCCGGTGGTGGTGCACGCCGCGCGGCACTGCTTCGACCACGCGTACGGCGGCGCGGGCAACTGGCCGTTCAACACCGCGTACGCCGGCCTGCACGGGGTGGACGCCTTCGTCACGCGGTTGCGCTCGCTCGCCGAGGCGGAGGCGTTCGTCGCGGCCGGCATCCCGTTGGTCGTCTCGGCGGCGTTCCGCGCCGGGCAGGTGCCGGGGCTGGACTACGACACGGCCGGGCACCTGATGGTGCTGGTCGGGTTCACGTCGACCGGCGACCCGGTGCTCAACGACCCGTACGCCCCGGACGACGACGGTGTGCGGCGTACCGTGCCGCGGGGGCCCTTCGAGGCGGCCTGGCAGGCCGGCAGCGGCGGGGTGGCGTACGTGCTGCGCCCGCCCGGGTTTCCCCTGCCCCCGCCGCCGGCCCAGCCGAACTGGTAGCGCGTCGCGTCAGCGGGGCAGTCGCCACAGGCCGACCGCGCCGTCGATCCGGCGGCACACCAGCCGGTCGCGGGCCACCTGGCACTCACCGGCCGCCTCGCGCAGCACGTCGAGGGGCCGCGCCCGGTGCGTCGTCGTGTCCAGCTCCGCGACGAGGAGGCCGCCACCGGGGTACGGCCGGGTCCCCACGAGCCGGCCGCCCGGGTCGTCGGGTCCAGTGATCTCCCACTGTCCCCAGCTGCCGAGGACCCGCCCGGTGGCGGGGTCGAGCAGGACGTACTCCGCGCTCGGACCAGCGGGCCGGTCGAGATCGGTGACCAGCACCCCGCCGACCTGCCAGAAGCCGTCCCACCGGTCCTCCGTCCACCTCGGAGTGCCGGTCGCCGGGTCGAGCGCCCGCAGCCGCCCCCCTTCGGACTGGACGCAGACCAGCGGGCCGCACGGCGTCGCGTACCGGGCGTCGCCGATCGGCACCCGCCAGCGCCGGTCCAGCCGGTCCAGGCCGTAGGCGGTCACCGTCGGCGGGGTGCCGCCCACGGTGACCAGGAGGTCCCCGATCACCTGAGTGGACCCGTACGGCCGGTCCTCGGGCGACCAGAGGTCGGCGGCGGCCAGCACCGCGCCGGAAGCGGCGTCGCGCACCTCGACCCGTCCCCCGGGGTCGCTGAACACCACCCGGTCCACGCCCTCGTCCGCCGACCGGAAGGAGACCTCCCCGGCCGGTGTGGCGACCCGCCAGCGCAGGGTTCCGCAGCAGGGGTCGACCACCTGCACCGTCCCCCGGTCGGCGCCGCTGCCGAACGTCTGCACCAGCAGACCGTCGCCCGCCCGGTCCACCGCACCGGCGGGGATCCGCCACCGCAACGCGCCCGTCGCCGGGTCGAGGGCCATCGTGCTGGTGCCCGGCCCGTCGGTCTCCTGGCCGGTCAACACCACCGCGTCCGATCCCATCGGGACGGACCAGAGCCGGCCGGCGTCGACCGGCAGCGGCACCCGCCACAGCGGCTCGCCACCGTCCAGCCGGTACGCGGTCACGGTTCGCGCCGTCGGCCGTTCGCCGATCGGGTCCACGACGAGGAGCAGGTCGCCGGCCACGAGCAGGCCGGCGCCGGGTGGGGCCGGAACGGCGGCGGCGACGCGCTCGGCCGGCAGTGCCGCGGCGGTGAGTGTGGCCAGGGCGAACGCCAGGACCGCGAGACACGGCAGCAGCCGGCCGGACGGGCGGCGGGGAGGACGGCGGGACGGCTCGGGCGGCGGAACGTCGCGCACCTCACCGAGGTCGATCAGCGTCATGCGGCACCACCTTCCTCAGCCGGACAGCTGCCACACGCCGAACCCACCGCCACGCCGCCGGCACGCCACGGTGGCGTCCACGATCTGGCAGTCACCCGCCGCCTCGCGCAGCGGTTCCCGGCGGATCCCGGCCGTCCGCGGGTCCAGTGTGGCCACCAGCACCCCGCCGTCCGGCAACGGCCGCGTAACGGCCAGCGACCCGCCGTCGTCGTGCCAGTTCGCCGTCACCCAGTGCCCGAGGTCGGCGACCTCCCGACCGGAGGTCACGTCGAGTACCAGGGCCCGGAGGGTTCCGGAGGCATGCGGCGGCCCGAGGGCGAGCGCCTGCCGGCCGCGGGTCGGCACGATCCCGGATACGTCCTGCGCCTCCCAGCGCACGTCGCCCGTGGTCGGGTCGAGCGCCCGCACCCCTCCGGTATGCCCCATCGCACAGATCAGGTCCCCGCACGGGACGACACCGTCGGTGAACGACAGCGGTGCCCGCCACCGCGGGCCGAGGTCGTCCAGACCGTACGCGACGACGACGCCGGTCCCGGCCCCCACCAGCAGGTCGCCGACCACCTGGTACCGAAGCTCGCCGAGGGACGCCCCCCGGGGCAGGTCGGCGGAGGCGACGACCGCGCCGCTGCGCGGGTCGAGCACCTCGATCGGCCCCTTCTCCCGGACCAGCACGACCGCCTCGATCACCCCGTCGCGCCAGTGGACCTCGAACCCCTCCAGCGGCGACGCCGACCGTGACCACCGCGCCGCTCCCGACGACAGGTCGACGGCCCTCAGGCCCGATCCGATCTCGGAGTCGAGGACCTGGACCAGCGCCTGACCGGTGGCGTCATGGAACACGAACCCCGGCTGTCGCCACCGGACCCGCCCGGTCGCGCCGTCCAGGGCGACCGTCTCGATCCCGCTGCCGCCCCCGGCCTCGAGACCGACCAGGACCGTGCCGCCCGGGGCGCTCCGCACCCGCCACACCGGCCCGGTCGACGGCACCCGGACCCGCCAGCGCGGCTCGAGCCGCTGCGGGCGGCCGGTGGCCCGGTCCGGTAGCGGGTAGGCGATCAACTCGCCGCCACCCGCCGGTGGTTCGGCGACGAAGAGTGTGTCCTCGCTCAGGAACGCCTGTGCGCCGGCGGTGCCCGGCACGACGGCGTGGACCCGACCGGGTGGCGGCGCGGCGGCGGCGAGCACGGCCAGCAGCAGCACGAGCACCAGCCCGACACGCACCGGCCGGCCCACCGCGTGGGGCCGCCGCGACGGCACCGGCTGCTCCACCTCGTCCCGGAGGTCACCGAGGTCGATCAGGGTCATGCATCCTCCGGCCGGGAGCGACATGGATCACTACCCGGCAAATCCCACTTATTCCCGCCTGTACGATGACGCGTCGTGGCCGTGCCGGTGATACACCCCTCGCTGACAACCGACTCCGAGCTCGTCGAGGCGAAGCCGACGCGACGGCCCCGCCGACGGCCCGCCCGCGCCGACGTCCTGGCCATCGGAGCGTACGTGCTTCTGGGCGTCCTCGTGTGCCTGCACTACTGGGGGGACGTGCAGAACCGGGTGTCGTCGCACCTGCCCACCGACCACAGCTGGTTCGAATGGCTGTTCGCGCACGGCGCGTACTCGGTGTCGCACCTGGAGAACCCGCTCTTCACCGCCCGTCAGAACGCCCCGGACGGGGTGAACATGATGGCGAACACCTCGCTGCTCGGCGTGACGCTGCCGCTGGCACCGCTGACGCTCCTGCTCGGCCCGCAGGTGATGTACGCGCTCTACCTGGGCGGCGCCCTCGCGGCCACGGCCGGCACCTCGTACTGGGTGCTGTCCCGGCACCTGGTCCGGTCCCGGGCGGCGGCGTTCGTCGGCGGCGCGTTCCTCGGGTTCGCGCCCGGCATCGTGCACCACGCCAACGGCCAGCCCAACTTCGTGTCCAACTTCCTGCTCCCGCTGATCGTGCTGCGGGTGTTCCGGTTGGGCGAGCCGGGACGCTGGCGGCGCAACGGCGTCGTGCTCGGCCTGCTGGTGGCGTACCAGATCTTCATCAACGAGGAGATGCTGCTGCTGACCGCGCTGGCCTGCCTGGTCGCCGTGGTCGCGTACGCCGTGCTCCGCCCGCGTGCGGCGTGGCGGCAGGCCGGCGCCTACGCCGCGGCGCTCGGTCTCGGCGGCGGCCTGGCGCTGCTGCTCACCGCCTACCCGATCTGGTTCCAGTTCAACGGCCCGCAGTCCTACCGCGGCCTGCAGGGCGGTGTGTTCCACAACTGGGGCGAGGACCTGGTGGCGTTCGTGACCTTCCCCCGGGACACCATCGCCGGCGACGAGGCGGTGGAGAAGACCATCGGCCTGACCGAGCAGAACACCTGGTTCGGGTGGCCGCTGGTCGTGGTGTCGATCGTCGCCCTGGTGCTGCTGGTCCGCCGCTCCCTCGTCGCCCGGATCCTCGCCGTGCTGACCGTGGTCTTCACCGTCGCCTCGCTCGGCCCGGTGATCCGCCTGAACGGGGTGGAGACGGAGACCGCCGGCCCGTGGTCGTACATCCCGGACGACCTGCCGCTGGTCGAGATGATGATGCCGACCCGACTGGCCCTGGTGGTGGCGGCCGCCGTCGGCGTGCTGCTCGCCCTGGCGTGGGATGCGGTCGCGGGCAACGGCCGCCCGCCGGTGCCGGCGC
>NZ_JBFAMU010000158.1:0-10192 GCF_040656655.1 Micromonospora sp. NPDC049799 | reverse complement strand
GTAACAATTCGGCAACGCGCCCGACGCCCGGCTGTCACCGACCAGGAAGCGCTCTCTCCCCACCCCAGCCGGGGCGGGCGTGCTCGGCGACGGCGTCGGCGAGCAGGACGACGCCTGCTCCGCCGTCCCCCCGGGCCGCGCCGTGCCAGGCGCGGGCGCGGGCAACCTCCATGTCGAACAGTCGGACCGAAGCCGAACCGCCCGCGTACCGGTCCAGGTCGGTGACGGCGTCGTCCACCTCGAGCCCGAGCTGGACGCCGGCCTGCACGCGGAGCGCCGAGGCCCAGCGGCACACCGGACGCAGGCCGATGTCCCCGGCCACCAGGCGGGACTCCTGGGCCCAGCGCAGAGCCGTGCGGGGCCGGCCCCGGACCAGCGAGATCTGGGCCAGCGCGAGGGCGTGCAGCGTCTGGCTGACCGGATCGGGCGGATGCAGGCTGGTCTCGTACCCGGCCAGGGCGAGTTCGAGCGCTGAACCGGGGTCGGGCCGGTAGCAGCGCACCAGCGCGAGGAACGGGGAGATCCCGCTGCGCTGCATCTGGCTCGATCCGAGGTGGCGCCGGGCCAGCGGCAACGTCTCCAGGATCAACGCCTCCGCCTCGGCGATCCGACCGGCCAGCAGCAGCGCGCACCCGGCGGCGGAGCTGGCGGCGAGCCGGGACGAGACCGGCCCCGGCCGGCGCAGGGTCGCCAGGGCCGCGTCGATCACGGTGCAGTCGAGCTGGTACGACCGCAGGTAGAGACCGTAGGCGTCGAGCCCGTCGCGCCAGGGGTTGGGCAGTTCCGGCGCCACCGGCCCGTCCGGGCGGGGGTGCCCCGCCCCGCCCCTCGCCCGTTCGGACGCGAGTTCGAGCATGGTACGTGCGGCGTGCACGTCGTCGGCGGCGTGCACGAGGATCTCGGCATGCTGGATCGCCACCTGGCAGCGGTCCTCCTCCGTCCCGTCGACGGCGACCTGCTCGGTCAGCTCGACACAGAGCGCGACGGCTTCGTCGGCCCGTCCCAGGTGGGCCAGTGCCCGGACGGAGGCCAGCCCGGCCAGCATGCCGCCCCCCGCCGACCAGGCACACTGGGCGAACCGCTGGGCCAGAGCGTGCTCCCGGGTCAACGCGGCCCGTTCGGCGGCGGCCAACATGAATTCCGGGTTGACGGGGCCGCCGCCGTCGAGCCGCCACAGCGCGCTCCGGATGAGGTTCCCCGGGGCCGGCGGGCCCTCGGCGTCCAGCGCGTCGGCGAGCCGGCGAACGTGTCGCCGCCGGCCCAGGGCCGGGGTGTCGGCCCGGAGCAGTTCGCCGTAGAGCGGATGGCGGAGCCGGACCACCGGTTGATCACCGAGGTCCACGGCGATCAGCCCCCGGCGCTCCAGCGCTTCCAGCACCTCCTCGCCGGTGATGGCGGACGCCACCGGCAGGGGGACGGGTTCGCCCGCGGCAAGCAGTTCCAGTGCCTCTCGTTCCCCCGTCCCGGTGTCGGTGAGTCGACCTCGTAGCAGCTCGGCCAGCCGGGGGATCGCTGTCATCGGACCGGTGAGCTGCCAGAGGCCGTCCGGGCAATCGAGGAGGCCGGATTCGAGCGCCGAGGCGACCAGTTCGCGCAGGAAGAGTGGATTCCCGGCGGCGGCGTCGCGCAGGCGACGCAGCGTACGACCCTCCACCGGACCGTCCAGAGCGGCAACCAGCAGGGCGTCGGACGCCTGCGGACCGAGCGCGGCGAGGTCGATCCGGACGACGCCGGCGTCCTTCCACAGCGCGGTCAGCGCATTCCGGCCCGGCTCGTCGGTACGCGCCGTGGCGAGCAGCGTGACCAGTCCCTCGATGACGGCCTGGTGAAGTACGGCGAGGGATGTCTCGTCGAGCCGGTGAGCGTCATCGACGAACAGGATCGTTGGGCCCTGCTCGGCGAGGCGACGGAGGCCGAGCAGGCCGAGTTGCACGGGGTCCAGGCCGCCAGTCCGGCTGTCGACGGACGGGAGCAGCCCGTTGAGCCCGGCGAGTGTCAGACCGGACCCGGCGACCGGCCAGCGCACCGGCAGGACCTGGACCCCTCGTATCCGCTCGGCCGCTTCTTGGGCCAGGCGGGTCTTGCCCACGCCGGTCGGCCCGGCGAGCAGCGCGCCCGGAGACCCGGCGACCCGCAGCGCGGCCACCGCCGCGGCCAGTTCCTTGTCGCGGCCGATGAGTGGCGACTCGGTAGCCGGCCAGGTCATGGCTGCACCCTAGTCCGCGTGCACCGAGGATCGGCTCAGGCGAACAGTGGTCGGCTCGTCGGCGGACCGGCGGAGTCAGTCAGGGTTCTCCGCTACCTGGTGCGGGGAGGGCGGTGGGAGCGGTCAGTACCGGTCGTCGAGGATCTTCTTCATCTGAGTGATCTCCTCCTCCTGGGATCTGACGATCTGGTCGCAGAGTCGCACGATCTCCGGGTCGGTGATGTCCGACTCCTGGCAGACGAGGACCGCTCGGGAGTGGTGGGGGATCATCGACTTGAGGAAGCCCTCGTTGCCCACGAACGGCTCGGTGCGCACCGCCGCGAACCCGCCGACGAAGAGAGCGCCCAGCACGGCGTACAGCGCGATGTTGAGGCGCCGGTCGATGAACATCTGGTGCATGACGCCCATCATGATGACGCCCATGACGGCCACCATGATCACCGACATGTAGAAGTTGCTCAGGTTCAGGTAGAAGTCCGACCACCTGCGGATCTGCGACAGCGTGAGGACGAACATGACCGCGAGGCTGATCAGCAGGACCAGGCCGAACCGGATGTAGTTCTTCTTCATCTCTCCTCCGTCAGATCGTCGATAGCCAGTCATTTACAGGTGTTTTACTCACACTAGTGGCATTTCCTGAGCGCGGCGGGTGCCGGCGGATGAGTTCGGGCGCGGCGTGCACCTGTGCAGCGTTTCAACTTTTCGCCGTGCTGCGGCCGGTCGGGCTGAAGACTGAGTCGGTGACTGAGGGCGCAGCCGGTGGTCGGCGGAACCAGGAGCCGCCTGTCGACGAGGCGGTGCGGGCGGACAGCCGTGCGGGAGCGAAGCGCCGGGCTGACGACCACCTCCCACATCACAAGCCGCTTCGATGCGCGGCGGCGAGCGGTCCAGGCGATGGTGCTGCTCACCGCGTTCGGCGTGGTGTTCATGGCATCGTCATTGCCGTACGCGTTCCGGGAGCGCGGCTGGGCGTACGCCGTGCCGTACGTGGTTCTTCAGGTGGGCAGGCCGCTGGTCGTCATCCGGCTCGGGCGGGATCCTGCGCTACGGTCCCTCTATCTCCGGTCGGCGATCTGGTTCGGCGTGTCGGCGGTGCCGTGGCTGGGCGGCGTCCTGGTCCAGGACACGGCCCGGGTGGGCCTGTGGTCGCTGGCCATCACGATCGACCTCGTGTCGGCCCGCTTTTCCTGGCCGGTGCCCGGCATGAGCCGGGAACTGGACGACGCCTGGGACCCCTCCAACACCCCTTCACCACACCGTTGATCGCCGCGAGCGGAGCCCTCGCCGTCCTTCTCGGCATGGCCCTGGCCGACGCCCGACACGCCCGGGGCCGACAGCCAGAACCCCCGTCGCCACCCCACAGCCAAACTGGATCCGACCCGGCGCAGGCGCAGTGACACCGGCCGACCCGGTGCTGCCCGCCGGCCGTACCCACCGGCACCAGCTTCTGATACCCATCCGTCACCCAGGTCCCGAACCGGGAAGTGGGTCGCACCGGATCTTGTAGAGGCACAGCACCGCCGGTTCAGCGGCGGATGCGTTCGGGGCGGCGGTGCCCGGTGGCCCGGCGGCGCTGGGCACGAGGCCGAGTGCACCCTGAGCCGGCAGATGGTGGCCCAGCTCGACGAGGCATTCCCGGACAGCACTCCGCTCCCGGCGTGGCGGACCGACCGGAGCACCGGGCGATGGTCAGGCGGCGGGGTTCGCTGCTCCTTGTCCGGGTATCCAGGGCGAATGGCAGGAGAGCCGCGCCCTGAGGACGTCTACGACCGTGCGCGGGGTGAGGGTGAGCGTCGCCTGTCGATGAGTGCGTTGGAACAAGCTTCCACCGGTTTCATCGCCGGGGTGACGATCGTGTTCGGAATCGTCGCTCTCGGTGTGGCACGTGAGCTGGTCGCGCCGGACTACGCCTCGGGGGTCGGTCAGCTGATCGGGGCGCTCGCGTTCGGTATCGGGCTGGTGTTCGTGGTGGTCGGGCGCACGGAGCTCTTCACCGAGAACTTCTTCGACCCGGTGGCGGCGGCGATCGCGCGCCGTCGTGCCTCGGCTGCCGGACAGTTGGCGCGGCTGTGGTTTCTGGTGCTGTTGCTCAACTTCGTCGGTGGAGCGGTGATGGCCGCGGTGTTCGCCGTGCGCGGGACCCTGCCCGGCCGCGCGCACGAGACGCTGGTCCTGGTCGCGGAGGAGATCGCCGCCAAGGGGGGCCTGGCCACCTTCACCCGGGGGATCGCGGCCGGCACGCTGCTCACCCTGCTGTCGTACCTGCTGCACGCGGTCGGATCCACGGGCAGCCGGATCGCCCTGGCGTACGTGGTGGGGTTCTTCCTGGCCCTCGGCCCGTTCGACCACGTCGTGGTCTCCGGCCTGCACCTGCTGTTCGGCATCTGGCTAGGCGCCCACGTGAGCTACGCCGACCTGGGGCTGAACGTCGTGCTCGCTGGTGCGGGCAATCTGGTGGGTGGTCTGCTGCTCATGACGCTGACGCACGCGGTGCAGGCCCGGGGCGCCCGTCGACTTCCTGCCCGGTCTGACATGTAGTACGCACGGCGGACCCGGCTCGCACGGCCCTGCACGTCGAGCCAGGGATGGAAGTGGTCGCTCATCTCGACGAAGTCGAAGCCGACCTGCTCGGCTCGGATCGCCTGGCGATTGATCTCCTTCGGCCCGAACCCCTCGCTGGCCAGTAGGTAAAGCAGCCCAGCGTCGGCGAACGGCGGGGTTTGGTCGATGGACCTGGCGAAGAAGCTCGACATCGTTGCCGGTTCCGGATGCAGAAGGCGGACCTCGTCGAGGCCAATCGCAAGGCCAACAGCGGCAGCACCCGCAAGGCCGGCGAAAGGTGGATGTGGGTCAGCGTTCGGGTGTCCCGGCTGCCCGGTCGACGAGGGCCTGGGCCACGTCGCGGACCTTGCGGTTGGAGTCCTGCGACACCTTCGCCAGGATGTTGAACGCCTCGGTGGGGGTGCAGCGGCGTTCGGCCATGATGATGCCCTTGGCCTGCTCGATGACCGCGCGGCTGGCCATCGCTTCCTGCATCTGCTGGGCCAGAACGGCGGTGCTGTCGTAGAGCTGCGCGTTGGCCAGGGCAACCGCGGCGTACGCGGCGAAGGTCTCCAGGACGGCGACCGTGTCGTCGTCGAAGGCGTGCGGGGTGCGGGCGTAGACGTTGAGCGCGCCGACGACGGCGTCCTGGATGGGTAGGCCGATCGACAGCGAGCTTCCCACCCCTGCCTTCACTCCACGTTCGGCCCAGTCCGGCCAGCGGTCCTCGGCGGTGAGGTCGGGTACGGGCAGGACGTCGCCGCTGGCGGCGGCGTCCAGGCAGGGGCCGCGTCCCTGGGCGTACTGCCGCTCGTCCAGTTCGCGGGCCAGGTCGTCGGTGAACGCCGCGGTGTGCCCGGTGCCGTTGCGGACCAGGGTGACCGACACCTCCACCGGTGTGGTCAGGGCGCGTTTGGCCAGTTCGGCGACGCGTTGCAGGACGTCTTCGAGGCCGGTCTCGCCGAGCTTGATGCGGCCGAGTTCGGCGAAGGCGTCAGCGGGGTCCGTCGGCAGGGGGGCCATGGCACCCAGCTCCTTACAGGCGGCACGCCCGCAGAACCAGAAGGGGGTGGGCGCGCGGGATGGCAGTCCGCGCGTCGCGGACCGCTGCACGGACCCACTGGGGCGGAGCCGGGACCAACGCCGGTGCTCGACGCCGATTCGTCACACCCGGTACGGCGGATGTGAACTACAGGGCAGCCACCCTACCCCCGCTTCCGGCGAACGCCCCAGCAGCAGAGTGGTTGGGGCAGGCTTGCCATCGAGTGCCCGATTTCAACCCGGTTGCGCCGGAAGGTGCGCTCGGCCGGGGTGTCATCGACGGGCAACGGGGTAGCAGGCGAGGATGACGCCGACCAGCAGAGCACTCATCGCCGGCGCGGCCGGCGCGTCCGCCTTGAACGCCGTCACCTACCTGGACATGGCGGTGCGGGCCCGGCCGGCCAGCAGCGCCGGGGAGGACAGCGCCACCCGCCTCGCCGACCTGGCTCACGTCGACCTCGGTGACCAGCAGGCCGGTGAGAACCGGAAGTCCGGGCTCGGGCCGCTGCTCGGCTACGCCACCTCCGTGGCCGCCGCCGGCGTGTGGGCCGCGGCGGGTGGCCGGCGGCTGCCCACCGCCGTGTCGACGCTGGCGCTGACCGGCCTGGCGATGATCGCCTCCAACGCCCCGATGACCGCGCTGAAGGTCACCGACCCGCGCTCGTGGTCGGCGGCCGACTGGGTCACCGACCTCGTCCCGCACCTGGCCTACGGTGCGGTCACCGCCGTCGCCCTCAAGGCCCTGCGATGACCGGCCCGGTGGGTGACGAACCGGTCGGCGAGCTGGAGGTCGTACATACCTTCACCGGGCCGATGCCGACCGGCGTGAGCGTCTCGCACACCGGACGGATCTTCGTCAACTTCCCGAAGTGGGGGGACCAGGTGCCGGCCACTGTCGTCGAGCTGGGCGACGGCGCCGAGGTGCCGTTTCCCGACCAGGCGTGGAACAGCCCGTCGGCCGACGACGACGCGCAGGCGTTCGTCTCGGTGCAGAGCATCGTGGTCGATCCGGCCGACCGGCTGTGGGTTCTCGACACCGGCAGCCCGATGTTCCAGCCGCGTCGTCGACCAGCAGCACGGTGTCGACCTGCCCGCGCCGGAGTGCGGCCACCACCTCGGCCAGCCCGGTCGGCGCGGTGCCGTCCCCGGCCTGGGCCTGGTAGCGGTCGATGATGTCGCGGGTGTGCCGGTCGGCCACCTCGGCGATGGCCTGCACGTCACGTCATCCAGGCACGGTTTCGATCTGCGAGGCAAGCGGCTTTCGATTTGCGGAGCAATTCGTGTTCAGTATGCGGGGTTCCGGTGTTCGACTTGCGGCCGTCGACCGTGGCGATGCCGCGCTTGCCGCGGCGGGGCTCAGAGGGCGTGGGTCATCGGGCCGTCCGGTCCGGCCCCCTGCCAGTGCTTGACACCTGGTGGGCACCAGACCACGTCGCCGGCACGGAACTCCTCGACCGGTCCGCCCCATTGCTGGGTCCGGCCGACGCCGTCGGTGACGACGAGCCGTTGCCCGCCCGGGTGGGTGTGCCAGGCGGTGCGTGCGCCGGCGGTGAAGGTGACGACGAGATCGCCCTCCTGACGGTCATGGCCGAGGTCTCGACGCACGGCCGCCCGGTCTGCTGGGCGGTCGACGTCACACCCGGCCTCTCCGCCCTGCTGCTGACCCTGCTGTGGCGGCGGCAGGTCCAGGTCCGCTACGTCTCCGGCACCGTCGCGTTCCACATGGCTGCCGCGTTCGCAGGAGAGAACAAGACCGACGCCCGCGACGCGGTGGTCATCGCCCAGACCATCCGCATGCGCCCCGACATCCCCGTCCTGGAGCCTTCCGACCGTCTCCTCGCCGAACTCACCGTCCTGACCGGCTACCGCGCCGACCTCGTCGGGCAGCGCGTCGCCACCCTCTTCCGGCAGCAGACCGTCACGCTGCCCCGGGAACGCGCCGCCGCCGTGGTGGTCGGGCAGATGGCCAGCGAGATCCTCGCCCAGGGAGCAGCGGATCGCCGCTGTCGACGACCTCATCGCCGAGCAGCTCAATCAGCACCCCCCTGACGCCGGTCGTCGGGAGCCTTCCCGGCATGGGACCCCTGCTCACCGCCGAACTGCTGGTCCACACCGCCGGCATGACCGAATACGACAGCCCCGCCAAGCTGGCCGCCCACGCCGGCTTGGCGCCTATATCCCGCGACTCCGGGCTGGTCTCCAGTAATCCTCGGCAGCCCCCGAGAGACCTCCTGGACGTCTGGCCCGAGGAGGCGGCGGACGCGCGGGGCTGGTGGCGCACGGATGTGCGGAGACAGCCGGCGGCGAGGTGGACGGGGCCGGCCACGACCGACACCGGCACCGGGACGGTGCGGGCGGCGACGTCGCCGCCCGCACCGTCCGGGCACTCACATCACGAACGGGAACGTGCCCCAGTTGTGACCGAGCTTGACCGGGGTGCCGAGGCCGGTGCCCCAGTGCGGGTAGTACCAGAGGTCGCCGGCCGAATCGACGCCGAGCACGTCCGCCTGACCGTCACCCGAGAAGTCGGAGGCGAAGACGTGCTTGAAGGTGCCCCAGCCGTGACCGATCTTGACCGGACTGCTGAGCCCCGCGCCGTTGTGCGGGTAGTACCAGAGGTAGCCCGCCGAGTCGACGGCGAGCACGTCCGCCTGGTCGTCACCGCTCCAGTCGGCGGCCATGACCTGCTTGAAGGTGCTCCAGCCGTGACCGATCCTGACCGGGGCGCTGAGCCCGGTGCCGTTGTGCGGGTAGTACCAGAGGTAGCCCGCCGAGTCGACGCCGAGCACGTCCGCCTGACCGTCACCGCTCCAGTCGGCGGCCATCACGTGCTTGAACGTCCCCCAACCGTGGCCGATCTTGACCGGGGTGCTGAGGCCGGTGCCGTTGTGCGCGTAGTACCGCAGGTCGCCCGCGGCGTCGACACCCAGCACGTCGGCCTTGCCGTCACCGCTCCAGTCGTCGGCCATGACGTGCTTGAAGGAGCCCCAGCCGTTACCGATCTTCGTCCGGGTCGAGAGGGCGAGACCGTTGTTCGGGTAGTACCACAGGTCGCCCGCCGAATCGACGCCCAGCACGTCCGCGTGCCCGTCACCGCTCCAGTCGGAGATCGTCTCGGTGGGGCGCGTCGAGCCGCAGTTGGCGCTGGTGATCCAACGATCCGGGCCGTAGCCGCTGGTCATCCCCGAGGGAACCCCGTTGAAGTAGGACTCGGTGAGGCCCCCGTCGGCGTACTGGACGTAGTGCAGGTGCGGGCCGGTCGAGTTGCCGGTGTTGCCGACGTACCCGATCAACTGCCCGATGCCGACCTGCTGCCCCTGGCGGACCACCGGGCCCGGCTCATCCATGTGCAGGTACTGGGTCTGCCAACCGTTGCCGTGGTCGATCATGACCCACCAGCCGCCGCTGGATCCCCAGCCGGCGAAACTCACCGTGCCGCTGGCCGAGGCGATGATGGGCCGGCCCAGGCTGCCGCTGGGATGGGTCATGTCGATCTTGTAGTCGTGCCCCGGGTAGGTGGTCATCAGCCAGGTTTCGCCGCACGGGAACGGCACCTGGAAGAGCGGTCGCGGCCCGGCCGCGGAGGCGGGCGTGGCGAGACCGACGGCAGTCAGGACGACGAGGGCGAACAACGCCCCCAGGAAATGGCGGATCGAGCGTGTCGACAAGGACGGCACCCTTTCTGTGGATGGTGCAGCACGCGGTGGGCATCAGGAGGCACGCCTCGGCACCGGCCCGTCGACACGTGCCGGATCCGGTTGCGGGGAGTCAGATGATGCCCACTGGTGAACTGCGGACCTTATCGATCAGACATCATCGATGGTTGGCCGACAACCCAACGAAACCGCGGAAACCCGCGACAGCGGGCACCGGCGGTCGCTTCACCCGGCCTGCGGTGGCGCGGCCGGACGGTGCCGCCGCCGCAGGACGTCCACGTCCTGATACCGCTCGTCCAGCTTCCGCGGATCTGGCCCGCTCCTCGGCGAGCGGCCACCGTCAGTTCGCTTTGTCTGGGTGGCGGTGTTGGTTGGCGTCAGGGCTGCCGTCGAGCGGTGGTACGTCGGTGAGGGCGAGGCGGAGGCGTGGACCTGGTAGCGCCAGCGAGCCACCAGCACCGGCACCACACCCAGCCCGGTGCCCAACGGTTCCGGCGGCTACGACATGGGCGCCCGCCGCTACGGCCCGGACACCGCCAGCATGAGCGGACGATCGCGGACCGGGACACCGTGTCGGGCACGAGGACCAAGCGGTGGACCAGCGCCCGGCCGCCGACTCGTAATGCGCAGGTCAGACCGCCCGGCAGGGCGACCTTAGAGCGTTCGTCGCTCAGCCGAAGGAGACGAGTGCCCCGCGCTCGTCGAAGACCGCCGTGCGCGCCCAAGCGATCTCCCAGCGGTTGCCCTC
>NZ_JBFAMU010000157.1:0-10337 GCF_040656655.1 Micromonospora sp. NPDC049799 | reverse complement strand
AAAGCCCGCGACATCTGCGCCACCGACGAGCCCACCCTGACCCCCCGCGACGGCGGACACCAGGCCACCGCCTGCCACTTCCCCGAAACCGGACCACTCACCGCCGGTGCCGACGCGACCGGCACGGACGCCGTCGAGGAGGTGGCGAGATGAGCCTGTCGCCGGTGGAGGGCGAGACCCGGGCGGAGATCGGGACCGAGCCCGCGGTGAGTCCCGACGAGCGGAAGACGTTCGTCGGCCGGTCACCGGGGCAACTGGCCTGGGCCCGGTTGCGGCGCGACCGGACCGCGATGGTCAGCGGATGCGTGCTCGTCGTCCTCGTGACCATGGCCCTCGCCGCGCCGCTGATCTCACGGCTGTACGGGGTCGGCCCGAACGAGCAGTTCCAGCAGTTGCTCGACGGGAACGGGATGCCCCTCGGCTACGCGGGCGGCATCACCGGAGACCACTGGTTCGGACTGGAGCCCCGACTGGGCCGGGACATCTTCATCCGCATGATCTACGGCATGCGGACGTCGCTGTCCATCGCGTTCGCCGCCGCACTGGTCACGACGACCATCGGCGTGATCACGGGCATCCTCGCCGGTTACCTGGGCGGGGCCGTCGACGCCGTGCTCAGTTGGATCACCGACGTGGCGCTCGCCCTGCCCTTCCTGATCTTCGCGCTGGCCGTGGTGCCGACCGTGGCGCTGCGCTTCTACGGCGCCCGGGAGGAGGTGCCGGCGTGGTTCCAGGTGACGGTGCTGATCGCGATCTTCGCGGTCTTCAGCTGGACCAGCACCGCCCGGCTGGTCCGGGGTCAGGTGATCTCGCTGCGGGAACGGGAGTTCGTGGAGGCGGCCCGGGCCAGCGGCGCCGGGCTGGGGCACATCATGTTCCGCCAGTTGCTGCCGAACCTGTGGGCACCCGTCCTGGTCGCGTTCTCGCTGGCGGTGCCGCAGTACATCACCGGCGAGGCCGCGCTGTCCTTCCTGGGCATCGGCATCCTCGAACCCACCGCCGACTTCGGTCGGATGATCTTCCAGAGCATCCCGTACCTCCAGACCGACCCGGCGTACGTCCTCTTCCCCGGCGTGACGATCTTCCTCCTGGTGCTCGCCTTCAACCTGTTCGGTGACGCGCTGCGCGACGCGCTCGACCCGAAGTCCTCCCGGTAGGGGTGTGCGATGACGCGATTCCTGGTCCGGCGGCTGCTCACCGCCGTGCTCACCCTCTTCGCGGTGAGCGTCCTCAGTTTCCTCATGTTCTTCGGTCTTCCGCGCGACCCGGTCAGCGGCATGTGCCCGAAGAACTGCAACGCCGAGCGGCTGGAGCGGGTCCGCGAGGAACTCGGCCTGCGCGACCCGCTGATCACCCAGTACGCCAACTACATGAAGGGCATCGTGACCGGCCGCGACCTGGGCAGCTCCCAGGGTGGCCGGTGCGAGGCCCCGTGCCTGGGCTACTCCTACGTCAACAGCGAGGCGGTCACCGACACCCTGACGCGGGTGTTGCCGGTGACGCTGAGCATCGTGATCCCGGCGGCGATCCTCTGGCTGCTGCTCGGGGTGGGCCTGGGCATGGTCTCCGCGTTGCGGCGCGGCACCTGGCTGGACAGGTTCGCCATCGGCTTCGCCCTCACCGGGGCGTCACTGCAGCTCTACTTCGTCGGTGCGGTGCTGCTGCTGATCTTCACGTACAACCTGGGGATCACGCCGGTGCCGGGCTACACGTCGATATTCGACGATCCCGTCAAGTGGGCGAGCGGGTTGGTGCTGGCCTGGGTGTCGCTGGCCTTCCTCTTCTCGGCCATCTACGCCCGGCTGTCGCGGGCGCAGATGCTGGAGACGCTGTCGGAGGACTTCGTCCGGACGGCGCGGGCCAAGGGCCTGCCCAAGCGGACGGTGTACGGGCGGCACGCACTGCGCGCCGCCATCACGCCGGTCGTCACCATCGCCGGCCTCGACGTCGGGGGAGCGCTGGGCGGCACGGTGATCACGGAGACCACCTTCGGGATCCAGGGGCTGGGCCGGACGGCGGTCGACGCCGTCCGCGCCGGTGACCTGCCGACCATCATGGCGACCGTGCTGGTGGCCGCGGTCTTCATCGTCGTCGCGAACATCGTGGTCGACCTGCTGTACGCCGTCATCGACCCCCGCGTCCGGTTGCGATAGAGCATCGGGTCCGGGCAGGGCATGGAGGATTCCTCCAGTCTCTGTTACATACATCGCAGGTTTTCTACTTCTGACGGGAAGGAGGGCGCGAGATGCGCCTGAAGAGGGCAACCGCCGCTGGCGGAGCACTCGCACTGCTCGTGGTCATGGGCGCGTGCAGCGAGAACAAGGGCACCGGTGGCACGACCGATGCCGACCGCGTGCAGAGCGGGTCGATCGCCACCGACCCGAAGGAGTCGATGGGCCCGGCGGCGGAGGTCCCCGGTGCGGCCAAGGGCGGGACCTTCCGGGTGATCCGGGAGACCAAGATCTCGCACATGGACCCGCAGCGGGTCTACTCGTTCGCCGGTCTCATGAACGCCCCGCTCTACAGCCGCTTCCTGACCACGTTCAAGGACGACGGCTCGGGCAAGGTCACCCTGGTCGGTGACCTCGCCGAGACGCCCGGCACCGACGTCAACTCCGACTGCAAGGTCTGGGAATTCAAGATCAAGGACGGGGTGAAGTTCGAGGACGGCAGCCCGATCACCTCCAAGGAGATCGCGTACGGCATCGCCCGGTCCTTCGACCCGGACCTCACCGGCGGCCCCACGTACCTCCAGGAGTGGCTCGCCGACACCCCGCAGTACGACACCAAGTGGGACTTCAAGGCGAACAAGACCGCGCTGCCGCCCGGCCTGACCACGCCGGACGCCAAGACGCTCCGGTTCGAGTTCGCCAAGCCGCACTGCGACCTGCCGTTCGCCGCCTCCCTGCCGTACACGGCTCCGCTCAAGGCGGACAAGGACACCGGCGTCAACCTGGACAACCAGCCGTTCTCGTCCGGGCCCTACAAGATCACCAAGAACACCGCGGGTGTCGAGGTGGTCATGGAGCGCAACGAGCACTGGGACCCGAACACCGACCCGGTGCGGCACGCGTACCCGGACCGGATCGTCTGGAACTTCGGCCCGGACGCGGAGGCGGGCGCCAACCGGGTCATCGCCGACAACGGTGACGACCAGGCGGCGCTGGCCTGGAACGGCGTTCCCTCCGCCCTGGTCGCCAAGGTCACCGGTGACGCCGCCCTCAAGCCGCGCTCGGTGCAGGGCCCGACGCCGAGCCTGTGGCGGCTCACCATCAACACCTCCCGGGTCACCGACCTGTCGGTGCGCCAGGCGCTGAACTACGCGATCGACCGGGACGGCTTCGTCAAGGCGTACGGCGGTGAGGCGTCCGCGCGGGCCGTCACCACCCTCATGCCGCCGTCGACGATCGGCTACGAGAAGTACGACGCCTACCCGGCCGGCCCGACGGGCGACGTCCAGAAGGCCAAGGAACTGCTCGCCGGTAAGACGCCGGAGCTGGTGCTCGGCATCAGCGACGACTCGCCGGAGCTGGCCACCCAGCTCAAGGGCAACCTTGAGAAGGCCGGCTTCAAGATCACGATCAAGACGATCCCGACCGACGCCAAGCTCGACGAGGTCGGCAAGAAGAACAACCCGTACGACCTGTACACCGACCAGTGGGCCGCCGACTGGCCCAGCGGCGCGGCCATCCTGCCGGTGCTCTTCGACGGCCGGACCATCAAGGCCGAGAACAACAGCAACACCTCGTACGTCAACAGCGACGAGATCAACAGGGAGTTCGACCGGGTCCTCGCGCTGCCGGTGACCGAGCAGGGCAAGGAGTGGGCCAAGCTCGACCAGCGGATCATGAAGGAGATCGCCCCGGCGGTGCCGCTCTTCGTGGAGAACGGCTACTACCTGCACGGGTCCAAGGTGGGCGGGATCTTCATCTCCAGCATCTTCGGGTACCCGTCCTTCGTGAACGTGCACGTCAAGCAGTAGCCGCACCCCGGCAGGCGGGCCCCCGGTCGACAACGTCGTCGGCCGGGGGCCTTCCTCATCCCAGGTGCTGGCGGAGGAAGTCGAGCTCCAGCCTCAACAGGCTCTCGGCGACGCCGCCGGCGGCCATGTGGGTCGCCCCGGTCAGCGGGAGCACCGCGTGCGGGCGACCGGTGGCCAGCAGTGCCGCCGACAGTCGCAGCGTGTGCGCGGCCACCACGTTGTCGTCGACCAGCCCGTGCACCAGCAGCAACGGCCGGGCCTGGTCGGGACGCGTCACCGGCTCGGCGGCCATCTCCACCAGCGAGTGGTGCGCGTACACGTCCATCCCGTCCTCGGGCATCCCCAGGTACCGCTCGGTGTACGCGGTGTCGTACAGGGCCCAGTCCGTCACCGGCGCGCCGACGATCCCGCACCGGAACAGCTCCGGGTGCCGCAGTACCGCCAGCCCGGCCAGCCAGCCGCCGAACGACCAGCCCCGCACCGCCACCCTGTCCAGGTCCAGGTCCGGCTGCTTGTCGGCGAGCGCGGTCAGCGCCTCCACCTGGTCGGTCAGCACCACGTCGGCCACGCGCCGGTGGATCGCCTTCTCGAACGAGGGCGCCACGCCGGGCGTACCGCGGTTGTCGACGACCACCACCGCGAAGCCCGCGTCGGCCCACCACTGCCGTTCCAGCCAGGCCGCGCGCGCGGCGATCACCTCCTGGTGCCCCGGGCCGCCGTACACGTCGAGCAGCACCGGCAGCCGCCGGCCGGTGACGTGGTTCTCCGGGTAGAGCACCGCCGCCGGCAGCCGCCGGTCGGTCACCCGCTCCAGCAGCGGCAGCGGGGCGTACGGCGGGGTGGCGGCGAGCGAGCGCAGCACCGCCACCTCCCGCTCGCCCTGGGTCACGGTCCAGCGGGTGCCGGCGTGGTCCAGCGAGGCCGTGCCCACCACCAGCACGTCCCCGCCGACCGCACCGACGTGCCAGGCGGCGTCGGTGGTGATCCGGCGGGCATCCACACCCCCGCCGATGCTCGTCCGTACGCGGAACAGGTGCTGCTCGCTCGGCTCCCCGTCGCTCGCCTCCACCAGCAGGTCCGCCGGGCCGGGGCCGTTCGGCAGTCGCCCGACCACCCGCCGCACGTACAGCGACGGCGGGGTGAGCAGGGTCCCGTCGGCGAACAGGCAGCGCGCGTCGTACCCGTCGTGGGCCAGCTCCCCACCCACCAGCACCCGGCCGTCGGGCAGGTGGGCCGGGGTGCCCGGGATCGGCTCCACCCAGCGGGGGTCGGCCAGTTCCGCGTGCACCTGGGTCTCGCCGGTGCGTGGGTCCACCGCCAGCACCAGCCCGTGCTGCTGGGACCGGCGCAGCACGGTGATCAGCGGACCGCCGTCGGCCCAGTGCACGGCCGTCAGGTACGGGTAGGTCTCGCGGTCCCAGTGCACGTCCACCCAGCCGTCGTCGAGGTCGAGCAGGTGCAGGCTGACCTCGGCGTTCGGGCCGCCAGCCACCGGGTACGCGACGCTGACCGGCTCACTCGCCGGGTCGGCGGGGTCGTGCAGGTGCCAGCGCCCCAGCCGGGACTCGTCCACCCGCGCGGCCAGCACCGACCGCCCGTCCGGCGCCCACCAGTAGCCCCGGAAGCGGTCGAACTCCTCGGCCGCGATATGTTCGGCCAACCCCCAGGTCACCCCGGAGTCCTCGCCGGCCAGCAGGGTGTCGGTCCCGTCGGCCTCGACCACCCGCAACTGCCCCCGGCGGACCCCCTCGGCGGCGTCCGTCACGTACGCCAGCCGCTGCCCGGTCGGATCGGGGCGCGGGTCGAGCACCGGACCGACGGCGGCCACCTCGACCACGTCGCCGTGCACCAGGTCCGCGCGGAACACCCGCCCGGCGAGCGCGAAGACCGCCACCCGGCCGGCGTCGTCCAGGGCGTACGAGCCGATGCCCGACGTGCTCAGCCGCCGTCGCTCCCGCAGCGCCCGCTCGCCGGGGCTCAGCGTGGCCGGGTCGCCGTCCGCGCCGAGCAGCACCGCCGGGTCGGCGACGAGCCGTTCCTCCCCGGACGCGACGTCGAGGAGCCAGAGCGCGTCGGCCGGGTCCTCCGGACCGGCCGAGCGCAGGAAGACCACCCGGGAACCGTCGTCAGCCACGGTGACGGCGCGCGGTGCCCCGAGCCTGAACCGACGGGTACGTGCGGCCAGCTCCGGAAAGTCCACAGCTTCAGATCGTAGGGCGACCGCCGGGGTGATGTGGGCGACCTGCGCGGACGCGTCGGCGCCGGGTGCCGGAGAACCGCCGGATAGAGTGACGGTCGTGACGACGCTGCCCGCCCGCCGGCTTCTGCTGGTCCACGCGCACCCCGACGACGAGTCCATCGGCACCGGCTCGACGATGGCGCACTACGCCGCGACCGGTGCGCACGTCACGCTCGTGACCTGCACCCTCGGCGAGGAGGGCGAGATCCACGTGCCGGAGCTGGCGCAGCTCGCCGCCGCCGGGGCGGACCAGCTCGGCGGCTACCGGATCGGCGAGCTGGCCGACGCCTGCCGCGAACTCGGCGTCACCGACCACCGCTTCCTCGGTGGTGCCGGCCGCTACCGGGACTCCGGGATGATGGGCCTGGCCACCAACGAGCACCCCCGGGCCTTCTGGCAGGCCGACCTCGACGAGGCCGCCGGCCACCTGGTGGAGGTCATGCGCGAGGTCCGCCCACAGGTCATGATCACGTACGACGGGAACGGCTTCTACGGGCACCCGGACCACATCCAGGCCCACCGGGTGGCGATGCGGGCGGTGGAACTGGCCCGCGCCGAGGGCTGCGCGCCGGCGAAGGTCTACTGGACGGCGATGCCGCGCAGTGTCCTGGACGCCGGTCTGACGCACTTCACCGAGGCGTCGGACAACCCGTTCGACGGCATCGCCAGTGCCGACGAGCTGCCCTTCGGCACCCCCGACGAGCAGATCGCGGCCCGGATCGACGCGACCGAGCACCACGCCGCCAAGGAGGCGGCGATGCGGGCGCACGCCACCCAGATCCCCGCCACGTCGTGGCTCTACTCGATCGCCGGCAACTTCGGCGCCGAGTTCATGGGGGTGGAGTACTTCACCCTCGCGGTGGGGGAGAAGGGCCCCGGCTTCGGACCGTACGGCTGGGAGGAGGACCTCTTCGCCGGGCTGCCCGCCGTCGACGGCGCGGACCGGTCCCCGGTCGGCGCGACCGGCGCCCGGTGACCCTGCCCGCCGCGCCGATGTCGGTCGTCCCGGACGAGAGCGCGCCGCCCGACCCCGGACGGTCGCGGGAGTCGCTCGACCTCGCCCTCCGGGTCGTCGGCGGCGTGTTGGCCGCGCTCGGCGGGTTGCTGAGCGCGGTCCTGGAACTGCTGCTGGCGCCGCTGCGCGTCGGCGGGCAGTTGATCGGTGTCGCGGTGCTGGTGGCGGTCGGTGTGAACCTGCTGCTGGGCTGGTTCGCGCACCGGGTGGTGTCCCGGCGCTGGGCGGTGGCGCTGCCCGCCGTGCCCTGGTTCCTCCTCGTCGCGATCGCTGGCCTGCGGACCGATGAGGGCGACCTGCTGCTCGCGGGGACCTGGGTCGATCTGGGGATGATCGTGGCCGGTGCGATGACCTTCGCGGTGGTGGGCTTCCGGCAGGTCCTCGCCGCCCCGCCCCCGCCGGAGCGCCTGCGCCCGCCGTCGGTTCCGTGACCGGTACTGACGACACACAGGTCGCGGTGGTACATATTCCTGCCAGGAGGCCCGCCAGCGGGGCGGGCGGTACGGCGGGAGGCGTGCGATGAGGGAGCGGTGGCGCGTGATCGTGGTTCTCGCGGTCGCGCTGTTCGCGGTCAACGTGGTCGCCCGGCTGATCATCCGGCTCGGCTTCGACGGTGACGACGGTGCCGCCGACCGGGTGTCGCTGGGGATGTTCGTGGTGATCGGGCTGATCCTGGCCGTGGTCGCCTTCCGGTGGGGCCGGCAGCGGCCGGTCGCCGAGTGGAGCAGTGACCTGGTCGTCGCCGTCGGCGCCGCGCTGCTGCTGACCGTGCTGGTCGGGCCGCTGCTGGTCGGCAACAACCCGTTCGCCGGTGGCGCGGGCACGTTCTTCGCCCAGATCTGGCTCTACCTGGCCGCCGCCGGCGCCGGCGTGCTGCTGGGCTACCTGCTGCTCACCGCGCTCGGCCTGGATCACCGCTCGCAGACCCTCAAGCGGTACGCCGAGGTCAAGGCCGCAAAACCCCGCCGCCCCGTCCGTCGCTGACCCCGCCCGTGCGCCGTCCCTCCGACGGCAGCCGTTGATCAAGGGGTTTGCGTCAGCAGGAGCGCTTTCGCTGACGCAAACCCCTTGATCAACAGGCTAGCGGGGGGAGCTGTGCCGTCCGTCGGTGCCGGGCAGGGGTGGGGTCGCCACCGCGGTGTCGGCCGAATCGGATCCGGCGGTGAGGACGGTGCCCTCCGGTGTGACGATCTCGTCCACCGGATCCATCTCCGCCGGGACCATCGAGGTCAGCACCCGGTCGGCCGTCTCCATCGTCACGTCGGGGCCTGACCCGACCGGCTCGTCCCGGGTCCGTACGGACTGGTCCCCGGTGGCTCCCCGGCTGCGCGGGACCCGTGCTGGTCCGGGCGGCCCCGTGTCGTTCGGTTCGGACCGCCGGGCCTTCGCGTCGTCAGGTGTGGCCGGTAGCGCGGGGGTGTCGGGCGCCGGGGGCACCGGCAGCGCCGTCCTGTCGGCCATCGCCGCCTCCAGTTCCGCCGCTCGCCGCTCCACGTCCTCCACCTCCGGAGCCTGCGGCGTCACGTCCGCCAGTTCCGCCGCTCGCCGTTCGAGGTCTGCCAGCGCCGCCGCCCGGGGTGAGTCCGACGCCACCGAGCCGTCGGTGCCCACGCCTCGGGAGCCGGAACCGGAACCGCGGCCTGAGCCGGCACCGCGGCCTGAGCCGGAGGCACCACCCGAGCCGGGGCCGCTCCGGGAACGGGAGCCGCGACCGGACTGCGGACCGGTGCCGGAGCTGTTGCGTGACCGGGTGGTCCTGCGGCCCTCGCGAAGAGCCTTGATCAGGGCGTCGACCAGCTCGTCCTTGCGCATGTCGGCGGTGCCGGTGATGCCGCGTCGGCGGAGTCGGTCGCGGAGCTGGTCGACCTTGAGGCGGGCGATCTCGCTCTCGTTGACGTTCGGGGTGTTCGGCGTCTGGTTGCCGGGCCGCTCGCCGGAACCGGACCGGGAGCCGCCCTGGGAACGGGAGCCGCGACCGGACTGCGGACCGGTGCCGGAGCTGTTGCGTGACCGGGTGGTCCTGCGGCCCTCGCGAAGAGCCTTGATCAGGGCGTCGACCAGCTCGTCCTTGCGCATGTCGGCGGTGCCGGTGATGCCGCGTCGGCGGAGTCGGTCGCGGAGCTGGTCGACCTTGAGGCGGGCGATCTCGCTCTCGTTGACGTTCGGGGTGTTCGGCGTCTGGTTGCCGGGGACGTCCTTCGTCGCCGTCGAACCGCTGGCGCGCCCCGATGCGCTTCGCGTGGCCATCGAGTGGTCCTTCCTGAGCCGGGGTTGCGGGGGTGGTCACGGCGCCTCTCGCGCCGCGTCCACCACTCCCGTACCCCACAGGACCTGCGAGAACCCTCCCGATGCGGTCAGGCCGTCGGGGCCACCCGGGTCAGGTAGGTGTGGTGGGTGGTGAAGCCCAGAGCCCGGTACAGGGTCACCGCCGGTGTGTTGCGCTGCTCGACCTGAAGGAAGGCGTGGGTGGCACCCTCCGCTGCGCCCCACTGCGCCAGGCTGCGGACGATCCGCCCGGCGAGGCCCTGGCGTCGCGCCTCCGGCACCACCTCGATCAGGCTCAGCCCGAGCCACCGTCCCGCGCCGGTGACGGTTCCCCGACCGATCGCGACGAGCCTGCCGTCGGCGTACACCTGGGCGAAGCGGACCCGGTCCACCGCGGTGAGCACGTGCCGCGCGGCGTCCGGCAGGCCACCCTTGCGGCCGGCGGCGATGACGAGCCAGTCCTCGGACGGTGCCGTCGCCAGCTCGACCGGCGGCGACCCGGCGCCGGCCGTGGGCGGTCCGGTGGCCGGGGAGATCCCGGACAGCGGGACGGTCTGCACCAGCACCGGCGGTCGGGCGCCCCAGCCCCGCGTGTCAAGTTCGGCGCCGACTGGCGCGGCGAGCGGGAGTGGGGTGTTCACCATCGCCGGCTGACCCAGCCCGGCGTACCAGGACTCGATCGCGTCCACGGCGGCGGGCAGCGGTCGGTCCGGATCGCCGACGGGGAGCGCGGAGTTGGCGCGGCCGGTCCAGCCGGCCGCGGAGCGCACCACCCCTGGGGCCGCCCCGGGCCGGCCGGCGGGGGGGCCCGCCGCTGGGTGGAGGCGCCCGCGGTC
>NZ_JBFAMU010000156.1:0-10407 GCF_040656655.1 Micromonospora sp. NPDC049799 | reverse complement strand
GCTCCCGCTCGGCGGGCCCGCCGCCGCCGAGCGCGGCCGCCCGGTCCCGGTAGTCCGCGGCCTCCCGGTCCTTGCGGACGGCGAGGTCAGCCATGCCGGCGACCACGTCGTCGGGCAGGCGCTGCGCGGAGATCCGGACGATCTCGGTCTGCCGGTCGGGCAGCGGCACCCGGCCGAAGACGGCGGCGACCGGCACGTCGTCGAAGACCGCCGCGGCCCGCTGCGGGGTCAGGTACGACGTGAAGGACACCAGGGCGTACGTCCCGTCGCCGGCCTCCGGCACGGCGGTCGGCAGGGCGGCCAGGTCGGCCGCGGCGGAGCGCACGTAGCCGGGGATCGAGTCGCCGGCCGCCACGCCGACCCGGGTGACGTCGCCGACGGTACGGTCGCCGGTCGGTGCCTCGCCGGTGGCCCACACCGCCGCGAGCAGCACGGCGAGGCAGGACAGCAGCGCGGCCGAGGGCAGCACCCGAAGTCGGGCGGGGCCTTGGCCGAGCCGCGTCACGGCCGCGGACAGGCGGGTCAGCAGCCGCTGGTCCAACTGCCGCAGCAGGTCACCGGCGCGCACGGGCGGAGGTCCCCTCGTCGATCGTCTCGAAGTCGGCCGCCGCCGTCAGTCCCTCAGCAGGTGCAGCGCGCGGTCCAGATCGTCAGGGTAGTCGCTGACGAAGCGCACCTCGTCCCCCGTTCGGGGGTGCAGGAAGCTCAACTCGCGGGCGTGCAGCCACTGTCTGGTCAGTCCGAGTCGGGCGGACAGGGTGGGGTCCGCACCGTAGGTCAGGTCGCCCACGCACGGGTGCCGCAGTGTGGAGAAGTGGACCCGGATCTGGTGCGTACGCCCGGTCTCCAGCCGCACGTCGACGAGGCTCGCCGAGGGGAACGCCTCGAGCGTGTCGTAGTGGGTGATGCTGGGCTTGCCACCGGAGACGACCGCCCAGCGGTAGTCGTGCGTGGGGTGCCGGTCGATCGGGGCGTCCACGGTGCCGCGCAGCGGGTCCAGGTGGCCCTGCACGACCGCGTGGTAGCGCTTCTCCACCTCGCGGTACTTGAAGGCCCGCTTCAACGCGGTGTACGCCTGCTCGCTCTTGGCCACCACCATGATCCCGGTGGTGCCCACGTCGAGCCGGTGCACGACGCCCTGCCGCTCGGCGGCGCCACTGGTGGAGATGCGGTGGCCGATCGCGGCGAGCGCGCCGATCACGGTGGGGCCGGTCCAGCCGGGGCTGGGGTGGGCGGCGACGCCGACCGGCTTGTCCACCACCACGATGTCGTCGTCGGCGTACACGACCCGCAGGCCGGGCACCGCCTGCGGCACCACGGTGACCGGCGCGGCCGGGGCCGGCAGGGTGACCTCCAGCCAGGATCCCGCCTTGACCTTGTGCGAGTTGGGCCGCGCCAGACCGTCGACCAGCGCGTCACCGGCGTCGACCAGGGCGGCCGCGGCCGTGCGGGACAGCCCGAACAGGCGGGCGACCGCCTGGTCCAACCGCATGCCGTCGAGCCCGTCGGGCACGGGAAGGGATCGGTGGTCGCCGCCGGCGGCGAAGGCGGAGGTCACGCGCTCTCCCGCCGATCGGTCGTGACGGCCGGGGTGGCGTCGGCGGGTGCGGCGTCGGTGTCGGTGTCGGTGGCGTCCGCGCCGACCCGGCTGCCGTCGCGCTGCCGGCCGGTCAGCTCCAGCAGCACCGCGAGGATCACGCCGGAGACCAGCGCACTGTCGGCGACGTTGAACACCGGCCAGACCCGGCCGTACGGGTCGAAGAGGCTCACCATGTCGACCACGTGGCCGACGAACCAGCCCGGGGCCCGGAAGATCCGGTCCATCAGGTTGCCCAGCGCGCCGCCCAGCACCAGGCCGAGCGAGATCGCCCAGGGCAGCGACCGCAGGCGCAGCGCCATCCACAGGATCCAGCCGACCACGCCGATGGTGATCAGCGGGAACACCCAGGTGTGGTCGGCGCCGATGCTCCAGGCCGCACCGCTGTTGCGGGTCAGGTTGAGGTAGACCGCCCCGCCGAGCAGCCGTACCGGCTCCCGGTCGGACAGGTTGACCAGCGCCAGATGCTTGGTGGCCAGATCGGCCGCGAGCAGGGTCAGCGCGACGACGGCCAGGACGGTGACGGCCCGGCGCCGTGGGGTACGTCCCTCCGGCGTGACTGCCGGCGCGGTGTCACCGGCCGGCGCGGTGTCACGGACCGGTTCGGCGCGGCCGGAACCGGGGGTCGGTGCTGCGGTCATCTGCTCCCCATCGACGCTCGTGGCGACGCGGGCGCGCCACCTCCTCGGGCCGCCGGGGAGCGGGCGTCAGCGCCGCTCCTCCAGCTGCTTGCAGGTCACGCAGAGGGTGGCCGACGGGAACGCGGCGAGCCGCTCCACGGGGATCGGGTTGCCGCACCGCTCGCACCAGCCGTAACCACCCTCGTCGAGGCGCTCCAGGGCGCGCTCGACCTGCGTGATCCGTTCCCGGATGCTGTTGGCGAGGGAGATCTCCTGCTCCCGCTCGAACGTCTTGGTGCCCGTGTCGGCCTGGTCGTCCCCGGCCGAGTCGGTCAGCCGGTCGCGCTGCAGCTCGGTGATCTCGCTCAACGTCTGATCGTACTCGGCGCGCAACTCGTCGCGCCGTGCCGCCAGGGCCGCCCGGATCTTCTCGGTCTCCGCGACGCTGCGGGTGGCCCTGGCCACCGGCTTACGGCCGGCGGTCCTGGTGTCGGCTGGCTTGGCCATCGTCGCTCCCTCGCGCCGCGGAACCGCGGCGGTCCGCGGCACCTGGACAGGGGCCGCCGCAATCGACGCCCCCAGGTACGAAACGGGCGCACGGCGACAGGACCGCGCACTCCGGAGGTTGGCAAGGATACGGAACGTACAGGCGTCCGACAACGTGCCGCACCGACGCCCCGGCGTTCGGCCCTGATTTATGCCGTATCAGGGCAAAGGGAACGCTAGCAGATCAAACGTCGCGATCCTCGCCGTACTCGCCAAACCAGCGGGCCAGCCGCCCCCGCCGGCTGACCGCCCGCAGGCGCCGCTCCACCTGGTCGCGCACCCCGTCGGTGGCCACGATCAACATGCTGTCGCCGGTCTTGAAACGGAAGTCCGGGCCGGGCACGACACCCACCCCGTCCCGCAGGACCAGGGTCACCGACGCCCCCAGCGGCAGCCGCAGCTCGTCGACGTGCACCCCGGCCAGCCGGGACCCGGGCGGCACCTCCAGTTGAAGCAGCCCGGCCCGCATCCGCTCCAGCGGCGCGGTCTCCACCAGGATCTCCGCCGCCTCCGCGGGCGCGGTCACACGCAGCCGGCGGGCGGCCGGGGCGAGCGTGCCGGCCTGGAGCAACGTGAAGATCACCACGAGGACGAAGACCACGTCGAAGAGCCGGTCGGCCCCCGGCACCCGCTCGGACAGCGGGATCGTGGCCAGCACGATCGGCACCGCGCCCCGCAACCCCGCCCAGGACAGGAACGCCTGCTCCCGCAGGCCGAACCGGAACGCCCACGCCGACGCGGCCACCGACAGCGGGCGGGCGACCAGCAGCAACGCCAGCCCCGTCACCACCGCCGGCAGCACCGCCGAGCCGAGCCGGCCCGGCGACACCAGCAGCCCCAGCAGCACGAACAGGCCGATCTGGGCCAGCCAGGCCAGCCCGTCGGCGAAACCGAGGATCGCCTGCCGGTGCGGCAACCGGGCATTGCCCAGCACCACCCCGGCGACGTAGACCGCGAGGAAGCCCGACGCGTGCAGCACCGACCCGGCCGCGTACGCGAGCACCGTCAGGCCGACCGCCGCGATCGGGTACAACCCCGCCGACGGCAGGGCCGCGCGGCGCAGCGCCCACCGTCCGCCCACCCCGGCCGCCAGGCCGACGAGCGCGCCCACCCCCAGCTCGTACGCGACCAGCCCCACCTCGTACCACCACGGGTGGGTCATCTCGGGTCGGGACAGCAGCACCACGAGGAGCACCGCCGGGGCGTCGTTCATCCCCGACTCCGCCTCCAGGGTGGCGACCAGCCGGGGCGGCAGGCGCAGCCGGCGCAGGGTCGCGAACACCGCTGCGGCGTCGGTGGAGGACAGCACCGCGCCGTAGAGCAGGGCCAGCCGCCAGTCCAGCCCGAGCAGCAGGTGCAGGGCGAGCCCGACGACCACGATGCTCACCAGGACGCCGACGGTGGACAGCGCGGCGGCCAGACCGAGCACCGGGCGCAGGGTGCTCCACCGGGCGGTCAGCCCGCCCTCGGCGATGATCACCACGAGCGCACAGAAGCCGAGGGTCCGGGTCAGCTCGACGTCGTCGAAGCGGATACCCAGCCCGGACCCGCCGATCGCCACCCCGAGCGCCAGGTAGACCAGGAGACTCGGCACGCCGACACGGGTGGACAGGCGCACCGCGCCGACCGCGACCAGCAGGACGGCCGAGCCGAGCAGCAGCGCGATGTCCAGCCCGGGCGTCACGGTTGCCGACCCGGGGCGCGACTCACCCCGCGGGTCCGTCCCGCAGCCGGCGGACCACGGCGGCCAACTCCACCGCGGCTCCCGTTACCTGGAAGAGCTTGTCCCGGCTGGCCGCACCCGTGCGCAGTGACACCCCGGGCGGCCGGACTCCCAGCGCGTCGGCCAGCGCCCGACGGGCCGCCTCGGTGGCCCGGCCGTCCACGGCGGGCGCGTGCACCGCAATCACCAGGGCCGGGCCGTACGGACCGTCGAAGCACCCGCCGACCCGGGTCCGGGACGAGCCGGGCTTGACCCGGACGGCGACGGTGAGCGGGCCGGCGCCGGTCGGAACGCCCTGCCCGGTGGTCGGCCCCGGGCGGCGCTCAGGCACCGGCGCCACCGCTGGCGATCCGGCCGGCGAGCAGAGTGGTGGCCGGCGCGCAGTGGGCGCACGGCGTGAAGCCCAGGTCGACGGCCTCGGCGACGGGCAGCGCCTCGTGCTCGCGCCCGACCAGATGCGGGCAGTCCCCCAGGTGGTAGCGGGGACGGCCGTCGACGACCCGCACCTCGGCGGTGAGCCGGGCGAGCCGGGCGAGGTCGGCCGCGTCGATCTGCTGCGCGACCGGTTCGTCGTCGTACGCCGGATCGGCGCCGGACTGGCCGGTGCCCACCGACGGCTCGGGCGGTTGCCGCCACCCGGAGCCGCCGGTGTCGACCGTCGGAGGAACGTGCTGGACCGGGATCCCCAGGTCCACCGGAGGCCCGTACGGCTCCGTCACCGGCGCGTACGCGGACGTCTCGGCGGCCGGGGAGGTGGATCCGGTGGGCCGGCTCGCGGTGGGAACCCGCCGGCCGGCGCGGCCCGCCGTCGCCCGGTCGGCGGCCGCCTGGCGGGCGCCCACGACAAGTGCGACGGCGGCCAGCAGACTGGCCGCGATGGAGACGATCAGCAGCAGGCTGGAACCACCGGCCAGGCCCACCACCAGCAGCACGACCGCGAGGAGGATGAGCAGGAGACTTGCGACTATCACGGCTCACCCCCGCCGCGTCGTACCGATGAGGCGAGGTCGGCGACCGTCACGCGAGCGCGGACGGCCGCCGACCTGTGATCAGCGACCGGCTTCGAGGGCGCTGGAGCGACCGCCGCCGTAGGAACCGGCGAGGCCCGCGGCGGCGAGACCGTTGCCGCCCGCGGCACGGGTGCCCTCCGACCGGGTCATCTCGGCCTCCAGGCCCTGACCGCGACCGTCGAGGTCACGCAGCTGGCTCTCCAGGTAGGCCTTGAGGCGGGTCCGGTACTCGCGCTCGAACTGCTTGAGCTCCTCGATGTGCTTCTGCAGCGCGGTCCGCTTGGCGTCCAGGCCGCCCATGGCCTCCTGGTGCCGCTGGCGGGCGTCGCGCTCCAGGGCGTCGGCCTTGGCGCGCGCCTCGCGGGTGACCTCCTCGGCCTTCGAGCGGGCCTCGGAGAGCAGCTGGTCGGCCTCGCGGCGGGCGTCGGACACGTGGTCGTCGGCGGTCCGCTGGGCCATCATCAGCACCCGCAGCGCCTGCTGCTCACCGTCGCCGGCGACGGCCGGGCCACCGGTGGTGCGGACCTGCTCCAGCTCGGCCTGCATCGCGCGGGCGGCCTGCTCGGCCGCGGCCTTGTCGCGCTGCACCCGGTCGAGCTGTGCCTTGACGTCGTTGAGCTCGGCGGCGAGGCGGGCGTCGCCACCGGGGCCGGCGGGCGCCCCGCCACGGCCGCCGCGCTCCACCTGGGCGCGCAGCTCGTTGTTCTCCTCGATGAGACGGGCAAGCTCGCGCTCGACCTCGTCCAGGAAGGCGTCGACCTCCTCCTCGTCATACCCCCGCTTGCCGATCGGCGGTTTCTTGAAGGCGACGTTGTGGACGTCGGCCGGGGTCAGCGGCATCGAAACTCCTCGGGTCAGTTGCGGCCGCGAAAGCGCGTCGGTCATCAGGCGGTCCTGACGATCGACGGCCCTAACACGAACTCCATCAGCACGAACAGGATAACCAGGAGCACAAGGGAGGCCAGGTCGATGCTCACGGTACCAATTCGCAGCGGAGGGATCACACGCCTCAACGCGTGGAGAGGGGGATCAGTGACGCTCCACACGGATTCGAGTCCCGCCGATGCTCCGCGTCCCGGCTGCCACCGTCGGCCGTACTGGAGGACAGCACTCAACACGAATCGGGCCAGAAGCAGGAGAAGGAAGACAAACAGGATCAGGTAGAGAACCTGGAGCACGATCGACAACACGGCAGGTGACGTCCCTCGGATCGGGCGGGATCAACTCAGACTGAAAAAGCCGCCCTCAGCGATCTTGGCCTTGTCCTCAGCGGTGACCTGGACGTTGGCCGGTGAGAGCAGGAACACCCGATTGGTCACGCGCTCGATCGTACCGCGCAGCCCGAACGCCAGCCCGGCGGCGAAGTCGACCAGACGACGCGCGTCCGCCTCGTCCATCTCGGTGAGGTTGATGATCACGGGCACGCCGTCGCGGAAGTGCTCACCGATGGTGCGCGCCTCCCGGTAGGTGGTGGGGTGCAGGGTGGTGATCTGGTACCGCTGCTCCTCCTGCTCGACCACCACGGCCCGCTCGCGCGGCGCCGTCTGCGGCGCCAGGGCGAGGTTGTCCCGGGTGTGGTAGGTCAGCGCCCCCGAGGTCTCCCCGGACCGGGTGATGGACCGGACGCTGGACCGGTCGACCCGCTCCGGCCGCTCCGAATCCGCACGGTCGCCGTCGGCCCCCCGACCCGCGGCGCGCTCGGACAGCCGGCCACGGTCCCCCAACCGGGAACGCGGCGCCGGCGGCTCCTCGGAGTCGTCCTCCTCGTCGTCGGCGAACTCCTCCGAGTACCGGCTCGACCGGTACCGGGACTCGCGGTAGCCGCCCTTGTCGTAGCCACCGTCGTCGTAGCCCCGCTCGTCGTCCTCCTCGACCAGACCGAGCCAGACCCCCGCCTTGCGCAGTGCACCCATCCCGCGCCCTTCTCCTCCGCCGTACGGCACGCGCCCCCGTGCCGTCTCGCCTGTCGCGAGTGGATCATCTCTGCCCACCGGACCGGACCGGCAATCCCCTGGCACGCGATTCGCGTCGCGTGCCACGACCCCCGCCGACGGGTTGCCGTTCCCACCAAACAACACCGATGTAATTCTTTTCTCCGGCCTCAGGCTACCGCAGCGTGGGACGCATTCCGAGCAACGCGCTACCGACGCGGACATGTGTCGCGCCGTACCGGATCGCGATTTCCAGGTCGCCACTCATTCCGGCGGAGAGCGCGGTCGCGTGCGGATGGGCGGCACGGAACGCCTCCGCCACCTCCGCCAGCCGCGCGAAGGCACGCTCGGCCTCCCAGCCCAGCGGGGCCACCGCCATCAGGCCGGCGAGGCGCAGCCCGTCCGCACCCGCCACCGACTCGGCCACCGCCGGCAGGCCGGTGTCCGGGTCGGCCGCGTCCGGTACCGCCCCGCCCCGGGCCGCGTCGCCGTCGATGCTCACCTGGACCAGCACGTCCAGCGGCCGGTCCCGGACGGAGCCCGAGGCGGCGTCCAACGCCCGGGCCAGCCGTACGCTGTCGACGGAGTGGACCACGTCGGCGTAGCGGACCACCGACTTCGCCTTGTTGCGCTGGAGCTGGCCGATGAAGTGCCAGCGCGCCTCGACCCCCGCCGCCGCCACCTCGGCCGCCTTCGGCGCCGCCTCCTGGTCGCGGTTCTCGCCCACGTCGGTGACCCCGAGACCGGCCAACGCGACCACGTCGCCGGCCGGGTAGGTCTTCGTCACCGCGATCAGGGTGACCCCGGTGCGGTCCCGGCCGGCCGCCGCGCAGGCGTCGGCGATCCGGGACCGTACGTGGGCGAGACCGGCCGCGATCTCGGCGCGCCGGTCGGGGCGTACCGATGCTGGACTGTCGGTCATCGCCGCCGCTCAGGAACCGTTCTTGAGAAAGTCGGGCACGTCCACGTCGTCGAACAGCACCCGACGGGGCGACTGCTGCGGCGCCGGGACGGTCGCCGCCGGCGTGACCGGCGTGCTCGGCTGCGTGGGCTGGTTCTGGTTGGTCTTGCGCGGCGCCTCGGCCGCCTTGTACGAGGGCGTGCCCCCGTCGAAGCCGGCCGCGATGACGGTGACCCGCACCTCGTCACCGAGCGCGTCGTCGATGACCGCGCCGAAGATGATGTTGGCCTCCGGGTGCGCCGCGTCGGTGACCAGCTGGGCCGCGTCGTTGATCTCGAACAGGCCGAGGTCGGAGCCGCCGGCGATGGAGAGCAGCACGCCCCGCGCGCCGTCCATGCTCTGCTCCAGCAGGGGGCTGGAGATGGCCGCCTCCGCCGCCTCGACGGCCCGGTTCTCGCCCCGGGCGCTGCCGATGCCCATCAGCGCGCTGCCGGCGCCGCTCATGACGCTCTTGACGTCGGCGAAGTCCAGGTTGATCAGACCCGGCGTGGTGATCAGATCGGTGATGCCCTGGACACCGGAGAGGAGGACCTGGTCGGCGGTGCGGAACGCGTCCATCATGGAGATGTTGCGGTCGCCCAGCGCGAGCAGCCGGTCGTTGGGGATGACGATGAGCGTGTCGCACTGGTTGCGCAGCTCGTCTATCCCGGACTCGGCCTGGACCTGCCGCCGCTTGCCCTCGAAGGAGAACGGCCGGGTCACCACGCCGATGGTGAGCGCGCCCAGCTTCCGGGCGATGTTGGCCACCACGGGCGCACCGCCGGTGCCGGTGCCGCCGCCCTCACCACAGGTCACGAAGACCATGTCGGCGCCCTTGAGCACCTCCTCGATCTCGTCGCGGTGGTCCTCGGCGGCGTTCTTGCCGACGTCCGGGTTGGCACCCGCGCCCAGGCCCCGGGTCAGCTCGCGGCCGACGTCGAGCTTGACGTCGGCGTCGCTCATCAGCAGCGCCTGCGCGTCGGTGTTGATCGCGATGAACTCGACGCCCTTGAGCCCAACCTCGATCATCCGGTTGACGGCGTTGACCCCGCCGCCCCCGATGCCGACGACCTTGATGACCGCCAGGTAGTTGTGCGGAGGTGTCATCTCCGGTCCTTTCCCTTCGAGATTGGCATGGGCCGACCCCACACGGCTTGGCCAGGACAGTGGTCGACGTCGATGGCCACCAGCGAGGCCGGGGGGCGAACCCTCACCCTCTACTAGAGGCTTACGGTTATGTCAACCACTGTTCCTCTTCGGGGCAACGTAAGCGCCGCCGCCCGATGAGCCAAGGATCGCCCCCGGCGTGTCGCCGCCGGAGCGGGACGGCTCACGTCCACACCGCGCGGATCGCGGCGGCCGACGCGGGATCCGCACGGCGTGGACACGTCACCGGAAGGTCACCACGTCCGGCACGCTGACGTCGATCCGGTCGGCGTCGCGGTCCAGCAGCGCCGTCGCCACCCGCGCCTTGTCCTCGCCCCGGGTGGCGTCACCCCACACGACCTCGCGACCGCCGCGCAACCGCAGGGTGATCCGGGCCAGACCCTCCACGGTCACGTCCGCCAACTCGGTCCGCAGCCGCGGCGTGAGCGCGGCGAGCACCTCCAGCGCGGCCCGGGTGCCCGGGTCGGCCGGCCCCGGCTCGGCGACGCGGACCAGCGGCAGGCCGGCCGGCTGCTCCGGCAGGCTCCGGAAGACCACCCCCGTGACGTCGATCACCTCGAACTGGCCGTCGTGCGGGACGGCCGCCACCGCCGTCCGCTCGGTCACGGTCACGACCAGCGCGTCCGGCCAGTCCCGGGTGACGGTGGCCCGCTCCACCGCGGGCAACCGTCCGATCCGCCGGGCCGTGGCCTCCAGGTCGACCCGGGCCAGCGGCGCGCCGTCTCCGACCGCCGCCGCGTTGCGTACCTGCACCGGTGTGACCAGCTCGCCGCCGCTGACCCGGACCTCCCGCACCCCGAACAGCCCGGTGCCGAACAGCGTCCAGGCCACCAGCCCGACCAGCGCCACGACGCCGGCGGCGACCGCCCAGGG
>NZ_JBFAMU010000155.1:0-10415 GCF_040656655.1 Micromonospora sp. NPDC049799 | reverse complement strand
GCTCGGCACGGCCCGCTGGCCCGCCCTGGCCGCCCTGCTCGGCGTGGCCGTCCTCGCGCTCGGCGTGCCCGCGGCCAGTCTCGCCCGACGGCTCGTCACCGGGGTGTCCCGGCCCGGCGCGCTGCCCGAGGTGCTCACCGCGGCCGGCAACTCGCTGACCGTCTCCCTCGCGGGCGCGGCCCTGACGATGCTGCTGGCGCTGCCGCTGGGCCTGCTCGCCGCGCGCGCCCCCGGTCCCCTGACCACCGTGCTGGACCGGCTCGCGTACCTGGCCCACGCCCTGCCCGGCGTCGTGATCGGGCTGTCGCTGATCTTCTTCGGCATCAACGTGGCGTACCCGCTCTACCAGACCCGGTGGCTGCTCGCCCTCGCCTACGCCACGCTGTTCCTGCCCCTCGCGGTCGGCGCGGTGGCCGGTGCCGCCGCCCAGTCCCCGCCCGGCCTGGAGGAGGTCGCCCGCTCCCTCGGGCGCGGGCCGCTGACCGTGCTGCGCACGGTCACCCTGCCGCTGACCCTGCCCGGTATCGGGGCGGGCGCGGCGCTGGTGTTCCTCACCGGCATGAAGGAACTGCCCGCCACCCTGCTGCTGCGCCCGACCGGCACGGACACGCTCGCCACCGAGCTGTGGACCGCCACCGCCGTCGGCGCGTACGCCGCCGCGGCACCGTACGCGGCCCTGCTGGTGGCGATCTCGGCGCTACCCACCTGGCTGCTGGTCGCCCGCAGCGGCCTGCTCGACAAGGAGGACCGGGGATGAGCGAGGTCGTAGTCACGGGAGTGGTCAAGCGGTACGGGTCAGTCACCGCGCTGGCCGGCGTGGACCTCACCATCGGGTCCGGGCTGCTCACCGCCGTCCTCGGCCCGTCCGGCTGCGGCAAGACCACCCTGCTGCGCTGCCTGGCCGGCTTCGAGCGCCTGGACGCCGGGGAGATCCGCATCGACGGCGTCCCGGTCGCCGGCAACGGCCGGCACCTGCCGACCCACCGCCGCCGCATCGCCGTGGTCCCGCAGGAGGGCGCGCTGTTCCCGCACCTCAGCGTGGCCGGCAACGTCGGGTACGGCCTCGACCGGGCCGTCCGCCGGAGCGACCGCGTCGAGGAGGTGCTCACCCTCGTCGGCCTCGCCGGCTACGGGGACCGGATGCCGCACCAGCTCTCCGGCGGGCAGCAGCAGCGGGTCGCGGTGGCCCGCGCGCTGGCGCCCCGGCCGTCGGTGGTGCTGCTGGACGAGCCGTTCAGCGCCCTCGACGCGGGACTGCGGGCCGGGCTGCGGCACGACGTCCGGGAGGCGCTGCGCGCCGACGGCGCCACCGGCGTCCTCGTCACCCACGACCAGGGTGAGGCCCTCTCGGTGGCCGACGAGGTGGTGGTCCTGCGTGCCGGCCGGGTGGTCCAGGCCGGCACGCCGACGACCGTCTACCGGGAGCCGGCGGACGAGTGGGTGGCCGGTTTCGTCGGTGAGGCCGTGCTGCTGCCGGCGGTCGCCGAGGACGGCGCCGCCCGGACCGCGCTCGGCACCGTGCCGCTGGCCGGCGCCGCACCGAGCGGCCCGGTTACCGTGCTGGTCCGCCCCGAGCAGGTACGCCTCACGCCGGGGGCCGGCACGGTGACGGCCACGGTCCTGCGTCACGACTTCCACGGGCACGACGCCCTGGTCGGGCTCCGGCTGGCCGACGGCACGCGGCTCACCGCGCGGATCCTCGACGGCGGCCCGACGGTCCCGGTCGGCGCCGAGGTGTCGGTACGCGTCGACGGCGCCGCCCGCGCGTTCCCCGCGGTCGGCACACCCACGCCGGCCCCGGTGTAAGGAAGGGCCCCTTCTTGACGCCTGCGGTAGAGGAAGGGCCCCCGCTTAACACCTCCCGTCCCCGGACGCGGCCGTCGCGAGGCGGCCCGGCGGACCGTGCGGGCACGGTCCACCGGGCCGGTGGGGAGGGTCAGTTGACGACGAAGAGCAGCCGGTTCGGCGAGCCGGTGCCCGGACTGGTGACCCTGCCCGTGGTGGCGTTGGTGACCAGGTAGCTGCCGACCTGCGACGGGGTCCAGGATGGGTTGGCCGAGAGCACCAGGGCCGCGGCGCCGGCCACGTGCGGCGCGGCCATCGACGTGCCGCTGAGGGTGGCGGTCGAGGTGTCGCTGGTCCGGTACGCCGACAGGATGCTCGACCCCGGCGCGAAGATGTCCACGCAGGAGCCGTAGTTCGAGAACGACGAGCGGGCGTCGGTGCTGGTGGTGGAGCCGACGGTCAGCGCCGAGGGGGTCCGGGCCGGCGAGGAATTGCAGGCGTTGGCGTTGGAGTTGCCGGCCGCCAGCGCGTACGCGATGCCGGAGCTGATCGAGTTGGCGACCGCGTTGTCGAGGGCGCTGCTGGCCCCGCCGCCGAGGCTCATGTTGGCCACGGCCGGCTTGACCGCGTTGGCGGTCACCCAGTTGACGCCGTTGACGACGCCGGTGGTGCTGCCGCTGCCGGAGCAGTTGAGGACCTTCACCGCGACCAACCGGACCTGCTTCGCGACGCCGTACGTGGAGCCGCCGACCGTACCGGCGACGTGGGTGCCGTGGCCGTTGCAGTCGGTGTTGTTGCCGTCCACCGTGTTGGTGCCCCAGGTGGCCCGGCCGCCGAACTGGGTGTGCGTGGTCCGGATGCCGGTGTCGATGATGTACGCCCGCACGTTGGAGGCGGTGTTCGGGTACGTGTAGCTGCGGCTGAGCGGGAGGGTGCGCTGGTCGATCCGGTCCAACCCCCACGGCGGGTTGGTCTGGGTGGCCGAGGCGGTGAGCACCTGGTCCTGCTCGACGTACGCCACCGCCGGATCGGCGGCGAGCCGGCGCGCCTGGCCGACGCTCAGCGTGGCGCTGAAGCCGGTCAGGGCGGCGCTGTAGACGTCGCCGACGCTGCCGCCGTACCGCTTTGCCAGCGTCGCGGCACGGTCGGGCACGGCGGTGCGGGCAGCGAACGAGCCGGCGGCGCCGACCGCGTCGGACTTCAGGACGACCACGTAGCTTCCGCTGATCGCGTTCGGTGCCCCCGCACCCCGGATCTCCCCGACGGGCGCGGCCTGAGCCGGGACGGTGGTGGCCGCCGAGACGGCCACCGCGGTGGCGACGACGGCGAACGCCCGGATGAGGCGCCGCATAGATCGTCATCACTAGCCTGTTCATCAACCGAAGTGCTGGCCCCGCCGATCCGGCGGGTGACGCCGACCGGTGCCCGGCCGCCAGGCAGGATGACGACGTGGACGAACACGACATGTTGCTCTCTCCGGCCGGGGTGGACGCGCTGCGGACCGCGCTGACGCGGGCGGAATTCACCTCGAACGGCATCGCCGCGCGGCTCGGCCCGCACGCCACCGGCGGGGTGGCCCGCAACGACTTCCGCGCCGCCCTGCGCGCCACCGCCGACCGCGACCCGCTCGCCACCCTGATCCGGGTCTTCATCTGCGAGCAGACCGAGCCGGAGGCCGCCGTCGCCGCCGCGCTCGCGCCGCTGTCGCTGGACGAGGCGCTCGCCGGGGGCCTGGTGGAGCGACACGGCGGCGGGCTGCGGATGGGCCTGGACCTGGAGCCGTACGGGGACGAGTGGTGGGTGCTCGCCGACGTCCCGGCCAGCGCCCGACCGGGCCGGCCCCTGCACTCCGAGCACGTCCTCGGCATCGGCGGGGCGACCCAGACGCTGATCGGCGCGACCGTCCGCCGGCCCGTGGAGACCGCCCTGGACCTGGGCACCGGCTCCGGCGTCCAGGCACTGCACCTGTCCACCCACGCCCGCCGGGTGACGGCCACCGATCTCTCCGAGCGGGCGCTGCGGTTCGCCGCCACCACCGCCGCGCTCAACGGGCAGGACTGGGAGCTGCTGCGCGGCGACATGGTGTCGCCGGTCGCCGGCCGCCGGTTCGACCTGGTGGTCAGCAACCCGCCGTTCGTGGTCGGGCCCGGCACCACCACCCACGTCTACCGGGACTCCGGCCGGGTCGGCGACGCCATCGGAGCGGAGCTGGCAGCCGCCGCGCCGGGGCTGCTCACCGACGGCGGCACCATGCAGTACCTCGCCAACTGGGTGCACGTCGCCGGCGAGGAGTGGGACGAGCGGGTCGCCGGCTGGTTCGCCGGTACCGGCCTGGACGCCTGGGTGATCCAGCGCGAGATCGCGGACCCGATGGCGTACGTCAACCTGTGGCTCACCGACGTCGGCCACGCCGCCGACCCGCAGCGGATGGCGGACTGGCTGGACTGGTTCGACGCGCACAAGGTGGAGGCGATCGGCTTCGGCATCGTCTCGCTGCGCCGCGCCGGGCACGACGACCCGACGGTGCGGGTCGAGGACCTGCGCCAGCGCGTCGAGGCGCCGCTCGGCGACCGCGTCGCAGGCTGGTTCGACCGTCAGGACTGGCTTCGCGTACGCGACACCGACGAGCTGCTCGCCGCGCGCTACCGGGCGGCCGACGGCCTCCAGCTACGCCAGGAGGCCACCATGGGCGACGAGGGGTGGGCGGTGGACCGGCAGGTCCTCGCCATGCCGCACGGGCTGCGCTGGACCGAGGAGATCGACCCGTTGGTGCTCGCCCTCGTCGGCGGCGCGGACGGCCGGCTCGCGCTGCGGGACCAGCTCGCCCTGCTCGCCGTCGCCCACGACGTCGCGCCGGAGGAACTGGCCGAGGCCGCCGGCCCGATCGTGGCGCACCTGGTGGAGCGCGGCTTCATCGAGCCGGTGACCGGCTGATGCGCGCGGTGGTGCAGACGGTCGGCCGGGCCGGCGTGACAGTGGACGGCGAGGTGGTCGGCGCCATCTCCGACGGCCTGCTGGTGCTGCTCGGTGTGACCCACACCGACACGGCCGACACCGCGCGGACGATGGCCCGCAAGGTGCACGAGCTGCGCATCCTCGACGACGAGCGGTCCGCCGCCGACACCGGCGCGCCGATCCTGGTGGTCAGCCAGTTCACCCTGTACGGCGACGCCCGCAAGGGCCGCCGTCCGAGCTGGACGGCGGCAGCGCCCGCCGAGGTCGCGGAACCCCTGGTGACCGAGGTCGTCGAGGCGCTGCGCAGCCGCGGCGCCAAGGTCGAGACCGGCCGCTTCCGCGCCCACATGCTGGTCGAGAGCGTCAACGTAGGCCCCCGCACCCTCCTACTCGATCTCTGACCCCCCACCCCCACCCCCACTCCCCGCCCTCCCGCCCTCCCCCTCGGGGTGATCAAGGGGTTTGCGTCAGGTTCCGGACGCCATCCTGACGCAAACCCCTTGATCAACAAGGTGAGGGCGGCGGCGGGAGGGGTCAGCCGAAGAGGCCGCGGCGTTGCAGGGACTGGCGCAGCCAGGCGTCGAGCTGGGCGGTCCAGTCGGTGCGGTCGGCGGTGGCGTGGTCGACGGTGAAACGGCCGAAGGCGTCCCGGCCCTCGGTGAACAGACCGCCCCGCTTGTCCAGCTCCAGCACCACCTGCATCTGGCGGGGGTCGGCCACGAAGGTGACCTCCAGCTGGTTGATCGCCCCGGCGTACTGCGGTGCCGGGTGGAACTCGATCTCCTGGTAGAACGGCAGCGTCTGGTGCACGCCGTAGATGTGACCGCGCTCGACGTCGGCGCGGGCGAACCGGAAGCCCAGCCGCAGGAACGCCTCCAGGATCCGCTCCTGGGCCGGCAGCGGGTGCACGGCCAGGGCGTCCAGGTCGCCCTTGTCCACCGAGCGGGCCACCTCCAGCTCGGTACGCAGACCCATCGTCATGCCGTGCAGGTGCTGCCCGTACACCTCCGTGAGGGGGGTCTCCCACGGCACGTCGAAGCGGAATGGGACGTCGTACCGTTGCCCGGCCTCCAGCCGGAACGCGCCGGTGACCTGCTGGCGGTGGAACTCCTGGGTGGTCTGGTAGTCGTTGTCGCCGCTCTCCACCTCGACCCGGGTGACCAGCCCGAGGGACACATAGGACACGTCGACCTGGTGGTCGCCGCCCGCCACGTGCACGATTCCCTCCACCTGGCCGCCGGGACGGCAGTTCGGGTTCGCCAGCACGGTTTCCACCGAGGGGCCACCGACGCCCATTGCCTGCATGAGCCGCTTGAAGACCACGACGCCCTCCGTTACCTGTCCCCTGTCCACCGACGTTCGCCGGTGCGGTCCGGCCACCACGGCCGACCGCAGGCACGGTAACCGGCGCTGACAAGGCACCGACGGCGACGACACGCGTACGCGCCGAACGGGCCGCGCGCGATCTCTGTCGGGTCCCCGATCGCCTCACTCCCGTTTCACGCCCCGCCCGCCAAGCTGTTTGTCACCGGCACCACTGGGCCGGACCAGCGGCACAGACGTGGACACGGGGAGAGACGAAAGATGGCCCTGCAGATGATGGAGCACCGGATGAGCACGGTCGGTCGCACCGACGCCGACCACGGCACCGAGACCATGGCCGACCTGGACGCCACCGACGAGCGCGGCATCTCCACGGACCTGGTCCGGGCGTACCTCAACGGGATCGGCCGCACGAAGCTGCTGACCGCCGCCCAGGAGGTCGAGCTGTCCAAGCGGATCGAGGCTGGACTCTTCGCCGAGGAGAAGCTCGCCACCTGCACCCCCGTCTCCGCGGAGCTGCGCGTCGACCTGGCGACGATCGTCGCCGAGGGCCGCGCCGCCAAGGACCACCTGCTGGAGGCGAACCTGCGGCTGGTGGTCAGCATCGCCAAGCGCTACACGGGCCGCGGCATGGCGTTCCTGGACCTGATCCAGGAGGGCAACCTCGGCCTCATCCGCGCCGTCGAGAAGTTCGACTACACCAAGGGCTACAAGTTCTCCACGTACGCCACCTGGTGGATCCGCCAGGCCATCACCCGCGCCATGGCCGACCAGGCCCGCACCATCCGCATCCCGGTGCACATGGTCGAGCAGGTCAACCGCATGGTGCGCGTACGCCGGGAGCTGTCGGTGACGCTGGGCCGTGAGCCCACCCTGAGCGAGGTCGCGCGGGCGCTGGAGGTCCCGGAGTTCCAGGTGATCGAGCTGATCTCGTACGACCGGGAGCCGGTGAGCCTCGACCAGGCGGTCGGCGAGGACGGCGAGAGCGCCCTCGGTGACTTCGTCGCCGCCGTGGACCCGGCGGCCGGGCCCGGTGACGCCGCCGCGCAGGGCGAACTGCGCAACGAGGTGAGCATCGTCCTGGCCACCCTCTCCCAGCGGGAGCAGGCGGTGATCCGGCTGCGGTTCGGTCTCGACGACGGCCGGCAGCGCACCCTGGACGAGGTGGGCCGGGAGTTCGGCCTGTCCCGGGAGCGGATCCGGCAGATCGAGAAGGTGACCCTGCTGAAGTTGCGCGCCCCGGAGCGGGCGCAGCGCCTGGAGGCGTACGCCTGCTGACGCGACCTGGACCACGTGGGGCCCCGGCGGTTCGCCGGGGCCCCACGTCGTTGCGGTGCTTGACCTCGGCGGACATTCGCGGTAGAAACCTCTTGGTTATTGAACCAGGAGGTTATATTCAGTGGACACGGACGCGCTCGACGCCACCTTCTCGGCCCTTGCCGACCCGACCCGCCGGGCCATCCTCGCCCGGCTCGCGGCCGGCGAGGCGACCGTGACCGAACTGGCCGCGCCGTTCGCGATGAGCCAGCCGGCCATCTCCAAGCACCTCCGGGTGCTGGAACGCGCCGGCCTGGTCACGCGGGGGCGGGACGCCCAACGGCGACCCTGCCGGCTGGCGGCCGAGCCGCTGCGGGAGGCCACGGCGTGGCTGGCGGACTACCGCGACTACTGGGCGGAGAGCTACCAGCGCCTGGACGCGCTACTGGACGACCTCCAGCGCGGCGGCACCGAGAGCCGCGCCCGGTGACGGGCACCCACGACCCGCTCGTGGTGCACGCTCCCGGTGACCGGCACATCGTGCTCAGCCGGATGTTCGACGCGGCGGCTCCACTGGTCTTCGGCGCGTTCACCCGGCCGGAGCTGCTGGTCCGCTGGTACGGGGCGCGGGGCTGGCGGCTCGTCGAGTGCGAGGTCGACCTGCGGGTGGGCGGCCGCTGGCGCTTCGTGTCGCACGGCCCCGGCGGGCGGATGGTGCAGTACGGCACGTACCGGGCGGTCGACCCGCCGCACCGGCTGGCCTGCACCGAGCTCTTCGAGGACCAGTCCTATCCGGGCGAGACGCTGGTCGACCACGAGTTCACCGAACTGGTCGGGCGGACCACCGTCACCACCACCCTGCGGTACGCCACACCCGAGGGCCGGGACACGGTGTTGCGCTATCCGATGGCCCGTGGCGTCAGAGAGAGCTTCACCCGCCTGGCCGACCTGCTCCATCAGACATCGACGACAGGAGAGATTCCGTGAACTGGACGCTGGAAGTGGTGGTCGTACCGGTCTCCGACGTGGACCGGGCGAAGGAGTTCTACGCCGAGCGGCTCGGCTTCGCCGTCGACCACGACACCGTGATCAACGACGACGCGCGGATCGTGCAGCTGACCCCGCCGGGCTCCGGCTGCTCGATCGTCATCGGCGAGGGCGTGGTGCCCGACATGCCGCCGGGGTCGCTCAAGGGCCTCCAACTGGTCGTGCCGGACCTCCACAAGGCCCGTGCCGAGCTGGTCGAGCGGGGTGTCGAGGTCAGCGAGATCCAGGTGGTGGGCAAGAACCCGCGCCCCGTGCCGGAGCCTCTGGACAACGTCGGCTTCGTCTTCTTCACCGACCCGGACGGCAACGCCTGGGGCGTGCAGCAGATCTCCAGCCGCCCTTGAGCGGCCGCCCCACCGGAGAAAGGCGTTAAGAAGGGGCCCTTCCTTTCACAGGCGGCGGGGGCCGGTGTCGGGGCGGGCGGCGGCGGAACCGACGCGGACCGTCGCGTGCAGCACCGAGATGCCGTCGGGCCGCGCGAGCACCGGGTTCAGCGTCAACGCGCGGACCCGGGGCTGCTCGTCGGCGAGCCGGCCCACACGCAGCAGCAGGTCCGCCAGGGCGGCCCGGTCCACCGGCGCGGCCCCCCGGTGACCGCGCAGCAGCGGCGCCGCGCGCGGCTCGTCGACGAGTGCGGCGGCGTCGCGGTCGGTCAGCGGCACCGCCCGCCAGGCCCGGTCCCCGAGCAACTCGGTGGCGACGCCGCCGAGGCCGAAGCCCACCACCGGGCCGAACGCAGGGTCCTCCACCAGCTCCACCACACAGGCCACGCCGGGCGGGACCATCGGCTGGACCAGGACGTCCGCGCCGAAGACCGTCGCCATCTCGGCGTACGCGCGGTGCACCGTCGCCGCGTCCGGCAGATCGAGGCGGACGGCTCCGAGGTCCAGCCGGTGCCGCAGACCGGGGGCGGCGGCCTTCAGGGCCACCGGGAACCCGAGCCGCGTCGCCGCGTCGACCGCCTCGTCGACCGTGCGCGCCGGCACCGACTCGACGACGTCGATGCCGTACGCGGCGAGCAGCCCGATCGGGTCCGGCGCCTCGGGTCGCAGCGCCACCTGCGCCGCCTCCGGGTCGACGTCGGGCAGCTCGGGCAGGGTGCCCGGGGACCGGCGGAGCCAGTCGGCGTACGCGGTGACTCGGGCGAGGGCGCGGACCGCCTCCTCCACGCCCCCGTACGCGGGCACGCCGGCCGGCGCCCGGCCGACCAGGAACGTCGCCACGGTCGGCTTGCCGGCGACGAGCGCGGCGGGCAGGGCGGCGGTGAAGTCCCGCTCCACGTCGGAGAGCTGACCGGGCAGCGGTGGCGCGAAGACCGCCACCAGGGCGTCCACCCGGTCGTCGGCGGCGGCCCCGGCGAGCGCGGCGGCGAACTCCGGCGCCCCGGCCCGGGGCCCGACGTCGCGCGGGTAGCCGTCGGCGAGGGTCAGTCCCTGCGCGGCGCAGGCGGTCGCGGCGAGGCCGGTCAGCGCCGAGGAGTTGCCGACCACGCCGACCCGGTGACCGGCCGGCAGCGGCTGGTTGGCCAGCAGCACCCCGACGTCGAGCAGCTCGGACACGGTGTCCACCCGGATCACGCCGGACTGGGCGAACAGGGCGCTGACCGCGACCTCGTCCGGGCCGGTGGAGGGGCCCAGGCCGGGTGGCCGGGCCGGTGAGGCCAGGGCGACCACCGGCTTCTCCCGCCCGATCCGTCGGGCCAGCCGGGCGAACTTGCGCGGGTTCCCGAAGGTCTCCAGGTACAGCATGATCACGTCCGTGCCGGGGTCGTCCTGCCAGTACTGCAGCAGGTCGTTGCCCGACACGTCGGCCCGGTTGCCCGCGGAGACGAAGCTGGACAGGCCCAGCCCGCGCCGGTCCGCCTCGGCCAGCAGCGCCACCCCGAACGCGCCGGACTGGCTGAAGATGCCGACCCGGCCGGGCACCGGCAGCCTCGGGGCGAGCGTGGCGTTCAGGCGTACCGTCGGGTCGGTGTTGGCCACCCCGAGACAGTTCGGGCCGACCACGCGCATGCCCGCCGCGTGCGCCGCGCGGACCAGGGCGCGCTG
>NZ_JBFAMU010000154.1:0-10502 GCF_040656655.1 Micromonospora sp. NPDC049799 | reverse complement strand
CCCAAACCGGGCCGCCCGCTCCGGACCGCGAGCCGGCCCGCCGTCTCGGCCGGGCCCGGACGTACACCCCGGACGCGCTGGTGGTGGCCGGTTACGTCGGCCTGGCGGTGCTGCTCGCCTCCGGCCAGTGGGGCCGTGCGGACCGGATGTTCCACCAGGCCGGGGACCAGATCCTCTTCGAGTGGATGCTGGCCCGCGCGGCCCGCGCGGTGGTCGACCTCGACAACCCCCTGTACAGCGCGGCGCTGAACGCCCCGGACGGGGTGAACCTGATGGCCAACACCTCGGTGCTCGGCCTCGGCGTGCCGCTCACCCCGGTGACCCTGCTCCTCGGCTCCCAGGTGGCCTTCCTGGTGGCCGTCGTCGCCTGCCTCGCCGGCACCGCCACCGCCTGGTACGTCCTGCTGCGCAGCCGGCTCGTCGACTCCCGGGTAGCGGCGGCCGTCGGCGGTCTCGTCTGCGGCTTCGCACCCGGGATGGTGGCCCAGGCCGGTGCGCACCTGCACATGGCCGCGCAGTTCCTGGTGCCGCCGATCCTGGCGCTGGTGTTCCGCCCCGAGAGCGGCCGGGTGCTGCGGCACGGGGTGCTGCTCGGCCTTCTGGTGACGTACCAGGTGTTCCTCGGCGAGGAGGTGCTGCTCTTCATGGCTCTCGCCGCGGGCGTGTTCGTCCTGGCGTACGCCGTGGCCGACCCGCGGACCGCCCGTCGGCGGGCACCCGCCCTGCTCGGCCGCATCGGCGTCGGCGCGGCGGTGGCGGCGCCGCTGCTGGCGTACCCGCTCTGGTTCCAGTTCCTCGGCCCCGGCCACTACCGGGGGATGCCGTTCCACGCCTACGGCTACCAGCTGGATCTGGCGTCGTTCACCGCCTCCGCCCGGCAGACGGTGCTGGGCGACGGCTACCTGCCCGGCCTGCTCGCCCCGAACGCCACCGAGGAGAACTCGTTCTTCGGTCCGGGGCTGCTGATCCTCGCCGTGGTGGTCGTGATCTGGCTGTGGCGCCGGCCGCTGGTCCGCGCGCTCGCCGTCTGCGGCGCGCTCTTCGCGCTGCTCTCGCTCGGTGCGCGGGTACGCCTCGACGGCGCTCCCACGTCGGTGCCCGGCCCGTACCGGCTGGTGGGGGAGCTGCCGCTGCTCGACCTCGCCGTCCCGGCACGACTGGCGCTGGTGTGCATTCCGGTGCTGGGCATCCTGGTGGCGCTGTCGCTGGATCGGGTCCGCGCGGCCACCGCCGGCACGGCTCCCGGCGTACCGGTGCGGTTGCTGTGGGGTGGGGCGGTCGCCGCCGCGCTGCTCCCGCTGACCCCCACGCCGATCCGTACCGTGCCGGTGTGGCCGGTGCCGGCGCCCGTCGCCGACGGCCGCTGGCGGGAGTACGTCCCACCGGGCCGGACGGTCGTCGCGGTCCCACCGGTGACCGGGGCGGGCGAGAGCCCGGCGATGTTCTGGTCGGCGCGGGCCCGGCTGGCCGGCCGGATCGCCCTCGGCGCCACCGCCGTGGCCGCCCTGCTGCACCTCGCCGCCCTGGTCACCCGCGGCCTCGCCGCCGACCGGATGCCCTGGGGCAACATGTACGAGTTCGTGCTGACGGTCTCGTTCATCGGGGTCGCCGGCTGGCTCGCGGTGCTGTGGAAGCGCCCGTCGCTGCGTCGCCTCGGGCTGTTCCTCACGCTGGTGATGGTGCTGCTGCTGGCCACCGCCGAGCTGGTGCTCTACACCCCGATCGTGCCGCTGGTGCCGGCGCTCAACTCGTACTGGTTCATCGTCCACGTCTCGACGATCGTGTTCAGCTCCGGCATCTTCCTGCTCGGCGTGGTGCCCGCCGTGGCGTACCTGATGCGGGCCGGCTGGGAGCAGGGCCGGCGCAGCTTCCCGTACACCCTGGCGAAGCGGATGCCGGAGGCGGCGGCGCTGGAGCGGCTGACGTTCGTGCTGCACGCCTTCGCGTTCCCGATCTTCACCTTCGCGGTGATCGCCGGCGCGATCTGGGCCGAGGCGGCGTGGGGTCGGCCGTGGGGCTGGGACCCGAAGGAGACCTGGGCGTTCATCTCCTGGGTGGTGTACGCCGGCTACCTGCACGCCCGGGCCACGCCGAGCGTGAAGCGGAACGTGGCCACGTGGCTCGCGGTGCTCGGCTTCCTCACCGTGCTGATGAACCTGTTCGGCGTCAACATCTTCTTCGAGGGTCTGCACTCGTACGGCGGCCTGGACTGACGGTGCTCGCGCAAAATGTAGGACTACACTTCTAAGAAATGTGGTCCTACATTTTGCGGGGTGCCTGTGGAGTTGGCCAAGCCGGCGGAGATCTTCGATCGTGACGTCGAGTGGGCGGAGCTGGTCCGGTTCGCCACCGACGACCGCCCGGGGGCGACGCTGGGCGTGGTCAGCGGGCGCCGCCGACAGGGCAAGACCCTGTTGCTGTACGAGCTGGCCCGGGCCACCGAGGGCTTCTACTTCGGGGCGACAGAGGCGACCCCGGCGGACTCGTTGCGACGCCTCGGGGAGGCGCTCGGCCGGCACACCGACGCTCCTGGCCCGCTACACCTCGCGGACTGGTCGAGCGCTGTGGACGCGCTGCTCGCGCTGGGCCGAGACCGGCCGCTGACGGTGGTGATCGACGAGTTCCCGTACCTGGCTCGGGCGAGTCGTGACCTCCCGTCGGTCATCCAGCACGCCCTCACCCCGGGCCGTGCCGAGCGCACCGGCTCCCGTACGCGCCTCCTGCTCTGCGGCTCTGCACTGTCTTTCATGGGTGGCCTGCTGGCCGGTTCGGCCCCGCTGCGCGGACGGGCCGGGCTGGAACTGCCCGTCGCGCCGCTGGACTATCGGGCGGCCGCGACGTTCTGGGGGATCGGCGACCCGTCGCTCGCCGCCCAGGTGTTCGCGATCGTCGGGGGCACGCCGGCCTACCGACGGGAGTACGTCCAGGACGACACGCCCGACGGGCCGGACGACTTCGACAACTGGGTCGTCCGTGCCGTGCTGAATCCCGCTCGTCCGCTGTTCCGCGAGGCCCGCTACCTGCTGGCCGAGGATCCAGACCTGCGGGACACCGCGCTCTACCACTCCGTGCTGTCCGCGGTCGCCGAAGGCAACGGCACGCGAGGCGGGATCGCCGGCTACATCGGACGGAAGGCCAACGACCTCCAGCACCCGCTCACCGTCCTCGAGGACGCCGGCCTCCTCACCCGTGAGCCCGACCCGCTACGCAGCGGGCGCAGCCGCTACCGCATCGCCGAACCCCTCATCACCTTCTACCAGGCGGTCATGCGCCCCGCCTGGACAGCCCTGGAGCAGCGACGCGGCGCAGACGTCTGGCGGCGTTCCCAGCGTCGGTACGCGAGTGCGGTACTCGGACCCGCCTTCGAGGAGATCGTCCGGCAGTGGGCGCTGCGCTTCGCCGCACCGGAGACGCTCGGTGGCATCGTCGCGGAAGCCAGCGCCGCCGTCCTCACTGACCCCTCCAGCCGTACGAGCCTGGAACTCGACCTGGTCGCGTTCGGCGAGCCGCCGTTCGGCGACGGACCCCGGCCGCTGCTCGCCATCGGCGAGGTCAAGTGGGGTCGGACGCTGGGCGTCGCGGATGTGGACCGGCTCGTCAAGGCACGCGACCTGCTCGTCACCCGCCCCAGTCTGGACGCGCGCGGCGCCCGGCTGCTGCTCGCGAGCGGTGCGGGGTTCACCGATGACCTTCGGGCGGCCAGCCGTCGGCGGTCGGACGTGATCCTCGTCGACCCGACGCGCCTCTACACCGGCGACTGACGGGTGATGGAAAACCGTCGGATCCGGTGCAGGATCGACGGTTTTCATCACCCGATCATGGATGCGCCTTGTCAGCCGCCGAACCAGCCTGGCACGTCCAGCCGGAACAGGTGGGGCTGGGCGACCCGGTGCAGGTCGTCCTCCATCGCGGCGACCCGGTCCGCGCCGAGCGCGTCCACCCACCGGTCCCGCAGCGCGTCGAGGAGCACCGCCGAGCGGCGCAGCCCGTCGAGCCCGTGGGGAGTCATCCGAACCAGTTTGCGGCGGGCGTCGGTCGGGTCGTCGACGCGTTCCAGGTAGCCGAGGGCGACCAGCCGATCCACGGTCTTGCCGGCGGCCTGCTTCGAGACGCCCAGGCGCTGACCCAGCTCGGACGCGGTGGTGCCGTCGAGGCCGACCGCCTGGAGGACGAAGCCGTGCATCGGCCGCAGCTCGGGGTGCCCCTGCCGGTCCAGCTCGACGTGCAGGTCGTCGATGAGCGTACGGAAGCCGGCCAGCAGCAGCAGGGGCAGCAGGAAACCGGGCCGCTCCGGGTCAGCCGTTGCCACAGTCGACAACCTCGTTTACTATTTGGACAACCATGTTGACGATCCTATCCGAGAGGCGTCCGCCATGTTCACCCTGCACACCCGCGACACCGCCCCGGCCGCCGCCCGGCCGACCCTCGACGCCGTCGCACGGAAGTTCGGCCGGCTGCCCGCCGCCGTCGGACTGATGGCCGGCTCCCCGGAACTGCTCACGGGGTTCCTCGCCGCCAACGCCAGCTTCGAGGCGAGCAGCCTCGACCCGGTCCAGCGGGAGGTCGTCGTTTTGACCGTCGCCACCCGCAACGGCTGCCACCTCTGCGTGGCCATGCACACCGCCACCCTGGTCCGGTCGGGCGCGGACGACACGCTGGTCCGAGCCCTGCGGTGCGGTGAGCCTCTGCCCGACCACCGCCTGGAGGCGCTGCGGCGGTTCACCCTCGCCGTCCTCGACCACGCCGGTGCCGTGCCGGAGGCGGAGCTGCGCGCCTTCCTCGACGCCGGCCACGAACCCCGGGGAGCCCTCGACGTGGTACTCGGCGTCGGCACCTACACCATCTCCACCTTCGCCAACCGGCTCACGAAGGCACCGGTCGACCCGCAGTTCGCCGCGTACGCCTGAGGTGGCCTACGTCCGGCGACCCCGCGGTGGATGCGTGGGATGACCCACAGCGGTGACGGTGACCCGGCTTCGCCGCCGGCCCGGCCGGTGCGGGAGACTGGCAGCATGGCGGCTCGTGGCTTCCCGTACACCGATCTCAAGGACTTCCTCGCGGCCCTGGAGCGGGCGGGTGAACTGCGGCGGGTGACCGTCCCGGTCGACCCCACGCTGGAGATCAGCGAGATCGTCACCCGGACGGTCCGCGAGGGCGGGCCGGCGCTGTTCTTCGAGCACCCCACCCGGGGCGAGATGCCGGTCGCGATCAACCTGTTCGGCACCGAGAAGCGGATGGCGATGGCGCTCGGCGTCGAGTCGCTGGACGAGATCGGCGACCGCATCGGCGCGCTGGTCAAGCCGGAGCTGCCGGTCGGCTGGTCCGGCATCCGCGAGGGCCTGGGCAAGGTCATGCAGCTCAAGTCGGTGCCGCCGCGCAAGGTGAAGACCGCCCCCTGCCAGGAGGTGGTCTACCGGGGCGACGACGTCGACCTGAACAAGCTCCCCGGCCTCCAGGTGTGGCCGGGTGACGGCGGGATCTTCCACAACTACGGGCTGACCCACACCAAGCACCCGGAGACCGGGAAGCGCAACCTCGGCCTCTACCGCCTCCAGCAGCACGGCCGCAACACCCTCGGCATGCACTGGCAGATCCACAAGGACTCCACCGCCCACCACGCGGTCGCCGAGCGGCTCGGCCAGCGCCTGCCCGTCGCGGTCGCGATCGGCTGCGACCCCGTCGTGTCGTACGCGGCGAGCGCGCCACTGCCCGGTGACATCGACGAGTACCTGTTCGCCGGCTTCCTGCGCGGCGAGCGGGTCGAGATGGTCGACTGCCTGACGGTGCCGTTGCAGGTGCCGGCGCACGCCCAGGTCGTGCTGGAGGGGTACCTGGAGCCGGGCGAGCGGCTGCCCGAGGGCCCGTTCGGCGACCACACCGGCTACTACACACCGGTGGAGCCGTTCCCGGTGCTGCACATCGAGGCGATGACGATGCAGCGCAAGCCGGTCTACCACTCGATCGTCACCTCGAAGCCGCCGCAGGAGGACCACGGCCTCGGCAAGGCCACCGAGCGGATCTTCCAGCCGCTGCTCAAGCTGCTGATCCCGGACATCGTCGACTACGACCTGCCGGCCGCCGGCGTCTTCCACAACTGCGCGATCGTCTCGATCCGCAAGCGCTACCCGAAACACGCCCAGAAGGTCATGAACGCGATCTGGGGCGCGCACCTGATGTCGCTGACCAAGCTGATCGTGATCGTCGACTCCGACTGCGACGTGCACGACTACAACGAGGTCGCCTTCCGCGCCTTCGGCAACGTCGACTACGCCCGGGACCTGCTGCTCACCGAGGGTCCGGTGGACCACCTGGACCACTCGTCGTACCAGCAGTTCTGGGGCGGCAAGGCGGGCGTCGACGCCACCCGCAAGCTGCCGACGGAGGGTTACACGCGGGGCTGGCCGGAGGAGATGAGCATGAGCCCCGAGGTGGTCTCCCTGGTCGACAAGCGCTGGAAGGAGTACGGGCTCTGATGACGGCTGTGCGGGAGCGGCCCGGTCGCGTCAAACCCTTCCTCAAGCTCGTCGCGATCGAGCACTCCGTGTTCGCGCTGCCCTTCGCGTACCTGTCCGCGCTGACCGCGATGGAGGTCAACGGGGGCCGGGTGCGCTGGCTCGACCTGCTGCTGATCACCGTCGCCATGGTCGGGGCGCGGACGTTCGCGATGGCCGCCAACCGGATCCTGGACCGGCGGATCGACGCGCGCAACCCGCGTACGGCCAACCGGGAACTGGTGACCGGGGCGGTGAGCGTCCGGACGGCCTGGACCGGCGCGGCCGTCGCGCTCGTGGTGTTCCTGGGTGCCGCCGCCCTGCTCAACCCGCTCTGCCTGGTGCTCGCGCCGCTCGCGGTGGTCCCGCTGGTCGTCTACCCGTACGGCAAGCGGTTCACGAACTGGCCGCACGCGATCCTCGCGGTCGCCCAGGCGGTCGGTCCGGTCGGCGCGTGGCTCGGCGTCACCGGCACCCTCGACGGCTCGTGGCCGGCGTGGCTGCTCGGCGCGGCGGTCGGCCTGTGGATCGGCGGCTTCGACCTGATCTACGCCTGCCAGGACGCCGAGGTCGACCGGCAGATCGGCGTGCACAGCGTTCCCGCCCGGTACGGGCTGCGCTTCGCGTTGCACGCCTCCACCGTGGCGCACGTGGTGACATTCGCGCTGTTCGTCTGGTTCGGCGCGCTGGTCGGCTTCGGCTGGCCGTGGTGGATCGGGCTGGCGCTCACCGCCGTCGCCTTCGGCTACCAGCACGTCGTGGTCAGCCCCACCGACCTGAGCAAGGTCAACCGGGCGTTCTTCACGGCCAACGGGTTCGTCGGCATCGCGCTGTTCGCCTTCGCCCTGCTCGACCTGGTGCTCCGCCTCAACCTGCGGCCCTGACGGGGTGGGCGTCCGCGTAGCGGGCGCTCTCCAGGGTCCAGTCGACGGTGCCGCGCACGGCGTTGGCGACCACGTCGAGATGGTCGGTGACCGCCTCGTCCAGCGCCGGCCCGAACGACGGCACGGCCGCGCGCAGGGCCACGAAGCGGCGCATCGACTCGCGCCAGCGGTCCGCCGCGAGGTCGACGGCGACCTCCAGTGGCACCCGTTCCTCGGCGGCGATCGCCAGCACCAGGTTGTGCCCGCCCGAGGTGGCCCGGTCCCGTTCCAGTGACGCCAGGTCGTTGTACCAGGAGAGCAGGTCGTTGCCGGTGTCGGCGACCCGGGTCAGCAGCGGGTGGTGGTAGACCGGGTCGGGCAGCGGACGCCCGGTCACGAACTCCACCAGCGGGTACGACACGTACGCCGCGGAGGTGGCCCGCCGCAGTTCCACGTACCCGGCCACGTCGGGACGGCGACCGGCGGCCTTCCCCGCCGCCTCCCGCCACGTGCCGTCGAGGTGGTGGGCGACCGCGTCGGCGAAGCGGTTCCGCCACCGTGCGGGCATCCGGCGGCGCGGCTCGCGCCAGGCCCGCACCAGCAGCCGCCGCAGCGGGCCGGTGAGGCCGGTGTGCCGGAGCCGGGCCCCTCCCCGGAGCAGGATCACCACCTCGTTACGCAGTGCACGAACATCGTCCGGAGTGAGCCGATCGGGCCTGTCGCAGAGGTCGTCCACCAGGAAGAACCAGGTGAACAGAGCGGTGATGACCCGCAGGTCGGCCTCGGTCGCGTCGGGGTACAGCCGGGCCGCGTACCGGGCGAAGCGGGCTCGCTCCAGCCGCTGGTGCGCCGCCGCGCTCAGGGGCAGGTCCAGGCTCGGCAGCAGTTCGCCGTCCAGCCACCCCTGCACCCGCTCGGCGTACGGGGACAGCCGGGCCGGGATCGGACACTCGGCCCGCAGGGACCGGAGTACCTCGCCGGTGGTCACGGATTCCTCCCGCATGGGATGTCTGTCCGAGCAATTCGCCCCCGGCAGCATGCCAGGTCCACAGGGGACAGGAGTACCCGCCGGACATCGGGGCTACCGCGGAGTAATCACCCCAGGCGGGCACATACCCGCCGGAAGGCATCCGGGGGGTGCGCGCCGGTGGCCGGTGGCGACCAGGCAGGCTTGACGACATGCGCGAACCATGGGTGGTCGGTGTCAGCGGAGCCTCCGGCACGCCGTACGCGGCGGCGGTCGTACGGGCGCTCCTCGACGCCGGGGAGCCGGTGGACCTGGTCGTGTCCCGGGCCGCCCGGCTCACCGTCCTCGACGAAACCGGCCACGCGTTCCGGGACGCGCACTGGGCCGCGGACCTCGCCGCGTGGCTGGACCGGGACCTGACCGGCGCGGACGTGCGCTACTGGCCGGCCGGTGACCTCGCGGCGGGACCGAGCAGCGGCTCCTACCGGGTCCGCGGCATGGTCGTGGTGCCGGCGAGTACGGCGGCCTGCGCCGGGATCGCGATCGGTCTGTCCAAGGACCTGTTGCAGCGCGCCGCCGAGGTCAACCTCAAGGAGCGCCGGCCGGTCGTGGTGGTGCCCCGCGAGACGCCGGTGACCCGCAGCCACCTGGAGCACCTGATCGCGTTGCACGACGCCGGCGCGGTGGTGCTGCCGGCCAGTCCGGGCTTCTACGGCGCGGGAGCGGCGGCCACCGCCGCACAGCTCGTGGACTTCGTCGCCGGGAAGGTGCTCGACGCCCTCGGCGTGCCACACACGCTCTTCACGCGGTGGGCTGGTGAACTCGGCGCGGCCCGTGGCCGAAACGAATCGGGCGGAAACGCGGACCGGACCTGACGTCCGGTCCGCGCGCCGATCAGCACCTTCTCAGTACATGCCGGCGTTGGCCGGACCCGGCCCGGTCGAGGCGGCGGGGCCGGCATTACGCGGCTTGCCCATGTCCTCCGCCTCGTCCAGCATGCCCTCCCCCTCAAGCAGAGCCCGCACCTCGGATTCCCGAAACCGGCGATGCCCGCCTGGAGTCCGGATGCTGCCTATCCGGCCCGCCGCTGCCCACCTGGTCACAGTCTTCGGGTCAACCCGAAACAGTGCGGCGACCTCACCCGGTGTCAGCAGGCGATCTCCAGTGTCCACAGCCCCCTCCTCGCGTCGACGAAGCCCCCGGCTGAACACACTGCCCCCGGCCGGTGCGAGCCCAGAGCCGTCATGAGGGACGTATGGCAATTACAGCACCAGCGACCTGGCCTGTCCGCCAAACGCGAAAAACGCACTGAGTGGGAAGTTAGTAAATGGTACCGGCGGGACACTCCTTGACTGGGCGTAAGTGAACTGTGACCTACTGTGATGCTCAACGGGTGCCGGACGTCCGGCGTTACGCCCGGACGACTAGTGTCTACAGTCCGTGGACGCGATCGACCTGAGCCTCGTTGAGCTGCTGCGCGGCAACGCCCGCCTCTCCTACGCCGAACTGGCCCGGCAGGTGGGCCTCTCCGCACCGGCCGTGCACGAACGCGTCGGCAAGTTGGAGTCCAGTGGCGTCATCCGGGCCTACCGGGCGGAGGTGGAGCCGGAGACCATCGGCCTCGGCGTCACCGCCCTGATCGGCATCGTCGAGGACTCCGGCGCGGACACCGACGACGTCCTGGAGGGGTTCCGGGCGATCCCCGAGATCGAGTCCTGCTACTTCATGGCCGGCGTCGAGTCGTTCCTGCTCAAGGCCCGCGTCGGCACCATCGCGGAGCTGGAGCAGCTGATCATGCGGCTCAACCGGACCCCGGGCGTCGCCTCCACCCGTACCAGCATCGCCCTGTCGACCAAGTGGGAGAACCGCCCCCAGCCGGTCGGGTCCCCGCCCGCCTGAGCCGCCGGCGGGTCCGTCCGCCGCGACCGACCAACCTTTCGCCGTACGCTGTCGAGCTGCCCCAACGGTGAGACCACCGATGCAGGTGTGGCGGACAGGCGTACCCCGGCGGTAGCGTGCGCCGATGACCACCCCGGCGGCCGCGCCGACCCCCGGACGAGCGCCCGGACCGAGACCCGCACCGGCTCCCCGACCCGGGCCCGGCGGCGGTGCGGCGGTCGTCACCGGGGCCGCCGGTGGGCTCGGCCGCGCGATCGCCGCCGCACTGCACGCCGACGGGTG